>PLYG01000510.1 GCA_003153335.1 Betaproteobacteria bacterium
CTCCGCCGAGGAAGCCGTAGCGCTCGACGATGAGTGCGCGGGCTCCCGCGCGGGCCGCCGCCACCGTGGCGCCGACGCCGGAGGTACCGCCGCCGATGACCAAAACATCCGTTTCCCGCTCTTGATCAAACTGCTGCATGTGCTTCTCCTGTCTTAGCGGCGGCGACATCCAGGCACTGGTCTATGGCCACACCGCTGTCGTGTAATTGGTAGGTCGTGAAGGCCGCCTCGCAGGGCGGCCCAAGTGCCACGTGCAGGCGCCGCTTCCCCGGCTCGGCGATGACCGCCACGTTGGTCTCGGCTCCCGTTTCGTCGCGATCGCCATGGCGGCAGATCGCTCGTCCTGCCCCCGCGTGGTCGCGCAGAAGGCTCGTCGCAATCACCGGCGTGAAGGGATCCTCGATCGATTCCAGCAAGCGGCGCATCCGCTCGTAGCGAGCCACGGAATTGTGCGAGTAATCGCCGATGCAGGCGTTCTCGTTGTGCGCCGCTGGAGAGAGGTAGTGATTGGAATGCGCGAGCAGTCCGGCCGAAGGTCTCACCAACAGCACGTCGCTGATGGTGGTTTCGACATCGACCAAGCGGCCTTGCGCATCAGCCAACAGCAAATTGTGCGACGAGGCCCTCGGCGGCGATGAACGGATGAGATCGATCGCCTGCGCGACCGAGCGCTGTTCGAGAACGCGCCGGCGCAGAAACTTGCGGCTCGGGTAGCCCGCTCGCCAACCCGCGCAGCGAATCATGCTTCCGCACAGCGCGAGCCCAGCGCTGTTGATTCCCTCTTGCGCCAACATGCCGGCGAGCGTCGCGGTGAGCAGGCGCGGAGCGCCCGGCGGACGAACGCAAAGAATCACCCAATAAGGGCGGCTCTCCGGGCCAAGATCGACATTCTGCCCGATGATGGGATCGCCCTCGGCGCAGCGGCTGCCATCCACTCCGAAGAGCGTGCACTCGCCGCGAGGGGCAGTGACCGCCGCGCCGTCGGACAGCCCGAGAAACAAGAGCTCATAGCGCGTGTTGATCACCGCCGCCTCTGCCAGGCTCATGCCGGCGCCATCGGCGATGCCTGCAACTTCCTCCACCATCTCAGGCGTGGATTGGCGCACGATCTCGAGCAGCCTCATGGCTCCCGCGAGCGCTGCATCGCGCTTGAGTCCCGCGGCTTCGAGCTCGCTGAACGACCACACCAGCGTGCCGTGCGCGAGCTCGCTCGCCTGTCGGCCGTGTTGGTAGCCGATGTCGAAGCGTGTGCCCTCGGCCTCGATCAGCGGAGCGCGCGCGGCGGGGGCGGATTGTTGGTTGGACGACATCTCAATCTGCGAACGTTATGGCGGCGGGTGATTCATGGACCTCTTTCGATGGGGGGCTCGCGCAGCCACAGGACCTCCGCGCAAGGAATAGCGTGGGAATGCGATGCTCCAACCGCCGCGGCGGTTGTTTTGTTGCGATCCAGTCGAAAAGCAGACGCGCCGCTGTCTGTCCAATCGCTTCGGCGCACAGATCGACCGAGGTGAGCGGTGGAGCAACGGCAACACTCCAGTTCGCTTCGTCGAAGCCGATCAGTGCGACGTCGTCGGGAACCTTTACTCCGCTCTCGCGCAGTGCGACGATCACCCCGAGAGTCATCACGGAGCTGAATGACAGCATAGCCGTGGGCCGGCGGCCCAGTTTAAGGAGCCGCCGGGCCGCCATCATTCCGCCCTGGACCGACGCGTCGTCGGCCACCAGGAGTCGTCCATCGCGCTGGATCCCGGACCTACGCAGAGCCTGCTCATGGCCCTCGATCCTCTCCTGCACCGAAGATGGACGCGCGCGCGGTGCGACGATGCCGATGCGTCGATGCCCGTGATCGATCATGTGCTGGGTCGCAGCCGCCGCCCCGCCGACGTTGTCCGGCAGCACGGCGGGCACCACCTCCTTGTCGATCTGACGGTTGATCGCCACCACTGGCCAACCGCGGGCAAGATAGCTGCTCAAAAAGCCGTGATCGCCCGGCGCCGGCGCGACGATCACCCCGTCCACACCCTTGTCGAAGAAGGTGCGAATCGCGCGCTCTTCGCGGTCGATCCGCTCATCGGTGTCGGCGAATACGACCGACATCCCGGCGTCCATGGCAAGATCTTCGACAGCACGGGCAACCCTGCCGGCAAAGGGAGTGGTGATGTCCGAGAGCACCAGGCCGATAGTCATGGTCCGCCTCTGACGAAGGCTCTTGGCCACTGCATTCGGACGGTAGCCGCACGCCTGTATGACCTGCCGCACTCGCTCGCGCAGAGCAGGGCGAACGATCTCAGGTCGATTCAGCACGTGCGAGACCGTGCCGAGGGACACGCCCGCGAGGCGGGCCACTTCCCGGATGTTAGGCGAGGACGGCTCGCGTGCAGTCCCGCTTCTCGTCGATTTCAGGGATGGTTGAACTTTCGCCACCGGCACTCAGCCTTTCACCGCGCCCGCCGTCATGCCGGAGACGATGTAGCGCTCGACCAGGATGAACAACGCCATCACTGGCAGGATCGACACCAGCGAGCTGGTCATGATGTCGTTCCAATGAATCACATGCTCGCCAAACAAGGAGTTGATGCCGACCGTGACCGGCCAGTTGGGTTGGCTCGCGATGAGACCGCGGGCGAAGTCGTAATCCCCCCACGCGAGCACCGCCGAGGCGATGGCCGCTGCGGCGATGCCGGGCGCGGCAAGCGGCAGGGTCACGCGGAAAAAAGCGGTGAAGGGGCTGCAGCCATCCACCTCGGCCGCTTGCTCCAACTCCTGCGGCAGACTGTCGAAGTAGCCCTTCAACATCCATGTGGCGAACGGAATCTCGAACGTGGTATAGGCGATGATCAGCGCCCAGCGGCTAATGTTGAGGCCCCAGTCCTTGAACATCATGTACAACGGAACCATCAGCAGCGTAGCCGGGATCATCTTGGTGGCGAGGAGCAGGAAGGCAAGGCCGGTGGCTAATGGACTCTTGTAGCGCGACAAGCTGTAGCCTGCGAACACCGAGATCGCAAGCGCGGCCGTCATCGAGCTCAGGGTCAAGACCGCCGAGTTGAACAACCACAGCGCAAGCGGCCCGATCGTGAACACGCGGCGGAAGGCCGAGAAGTCGGGATCGAGCGGCACGAACACGGGCGGATACTGCAGCAAGCGCGCTTCGGGCGTGACCGCCGTCACGAACATCCAATACAGCGGGAAAAGGCTTAGCGCGCAGACGAAAGCGATCGTCAGCGGCCGCAGGATGGAGGTGAAACGGAAAGTCGGCTTCACGTTTGATCTCCTCAATGGAAATCGCTGCGCATGAAGCGAACGACCAGGACGGTGAAGATCAGCGAAATGAGCAGCATGAGCATGCCCAGAGCCGAGGCGTAGCCGAAGTGGAAGCCCTGGAACGCTTCGACATAGAGATTAACGCTCAGCGTCTCCGTCGCGCGATCCGGGCCACCGCCAGAGATGACATAGATCTGGCCGAACTCGCGGAAAGTGACGAGGCCGGTCAGGACGATAGTCACCACCCGCACGTGGCCGAGCGCGGGCCAGGTGATATTGCGAAATTCCTGCCAGCGATTCGCACCGTCCACTTTCGCCGCTTGATACAGCTCCGGCGGTATGGATTGCAGTCCGGCGAGCTGAGTGAGCATGGTGAAGGGCACGATCTTCCAGATGCCAACCAGCGATATGAGCACCATCGCGGTTTCCGAATGGGAGAGCCAGGCGACGGGCGCTCGAATGAAACCGAACCAAAGCAGCACGTAGTTCACGACCCCGAAGGAGGCATCGAACATCCACAGGAAAATGAAGGCGGCTACAACGCCCGGCAGCGCCCAGGGCAGACTCAACAGCGTGCGACCGATCCTGGTACCGACGGAGCGCTTGTTGAGAAGCAGCGCCAGGCTCAACCCCACGGCGTAGGAGATGCTGGTGACGGGGAGGCTGTAGGTCAGCGTCACGGCCACCGAGTGCCAAAAGTGTTCGTCCTGGGCGACCTGCTGGTAATGCCCCAGCCCAACAAACTCGTACATCCGCTGTGGACGGCTGAGATTGAAGTTGTGAAGGCTCATCCAGAACGTGCGGGCGATCGGGTAGACCACCATCACGACGGTGAACGCGACAGCCGGCACGATCAGGCCGTAACCAAACAGTCGACGGCGCTGCGCCGTCGAACGGGGCAGCCAAGCAGCCGGAGGCCTTAAGCGCGAAAGACCTCCTGCCGCAGCGGGAACTGACATATCGCGAACGTCGACCTTGTTACTTCGCCAGCTTCTCGATGTCGGTCTTGATTTCCGTCAACGCCTGGCCGGGCGACTTGTCGCCGAAGAAGACGCCATGAAGGTGGTTGACCACCGACTTGTTGATCTCGCTGTCCACGTCTTGCAGCCCCGGCACCAGATAGCTCTTGCCGGTCTTTTCGTTCTCGGCAAAGATCGATAGCCAAGGATTGTCTTGCAGCGCCTTCTGGGTCAGAGCGCCTTGCCGAGCCGGCGTCACACCGGTCATCTCACCGTATTTCTGCATCCAGGGCTCCGAAGTGATCATCTTGATGAACTCCCAAGCCAGCTCTTTATGCTTCTGGTTCTTGGCAATGGCAAAGCCGTTCGATGGGCCGGCCGCTTGATTCGGGAACGGTATGGGTGCGACGCCGAGATCAGGCAGCAGTTTGGGGTTCTCGGTCTTGGCACTGGTCATCACCCAGGGTCCCTCGATGATCATGGCCGCCTTGCCCTGATAGAACAGCTGGCGCGCCTTGATGCGATCCGCATCGAGCGGCACGACCCCTGCCTTGATGAGATCTCGTTCGACCTCAATGGCTTTTTTGTTGGCGTCATTCATCACATCCAGGTGTCCCGCATCCTTACCCCAGCCGCCGCCCTCGCCAATGAGGAACGAGCTGAACCCATAGAGGTAAGCGTTGTTATCCATCTTGGTGGTAAGTGAGTAGCCGAATTGCGAAACCGTGCCGTCCGACTGCTTTTTGGTGAGCGCTTTGGCGGCGGCAACCAGCTGTTCCGGCGTCTTGGGAACGCTCACCTTGGCTTCTTGCAGCATCTGCTTGTTATACATCAGCGAATTCGAATACCCGGAGACCCACACGCCATAGGTTTTCCCGCCGACCCGACCCGCATCGAGCAGGTAGCGCGACCAGGTCTTGGCAATGTCCGTCTGCTCCAAATTGGAGTCCAGCGGGTCAAGCCAGCCCGCGGCGGCCGCCTTGTAGAAGAGCTGCGAGAGATACTGAACGATTTCAGGCGGGTCATTGGCCGCAAACATCTTCACCAAGTCGTCGGCATAGCTCGCACTCGCGACCGGGGTCTTTTGAAACTTCACGTTGGGGTGGGTCTTTTCGAACTCAGCGATCGCTGCGCTCAAGAATTGGTCATATCCGGGCTGACCCCATTGCCAGGAAGGAAAGCGGAGGATCACTTGCTGCTGGCCGATCGCCGGAGCCGGACTCGCGGTGAGCAGTATGCCGGTCAAGATGACCAGAATCCCCATACACCAAGCTGAACGCGGTTGTGTCATGAACGGTCCCCTTCGCATGGTCGAGCATCGCTATTTGAAACGTTTCAAAAGATAGCGAAATTCCCGCCAAGTGTCAAGGACAGGGCCGGCATCCCGTTGCCCCCGCGGAATGAACTTGCGTGCCCGCAGGCTTTGCGGGAACTGCGCATACTCGACACGCCGGCTGAGGACTCTTTTGATTCGGGAGTCCGCATGGCGTCTTGCACCGGCGCCATTTTCGACTCGGCGATTGACTGCGGCGGCCAGACTCAGGATACTCTGCGAGGTGTCGTTGAATTTCCCACTCATGGCACTGCCCGACAACCGGAGCACTGGTCGAATCCATGAAACGAGAGGACAACATACCCAGGAACGTGTTCGGCGGTCCGCTGCAGACCTGCAGCGACTCGCCCCAAACGGGCTTTTACCGCGACGGGTGCTGCAATGTGGGCGACGACGACCTCGGCGTGCACGCGGTTTGCGTCAAGGTCACCAGGGAATTCCTGGAGTTCAGTTCCGCGCACGGCAACGACCTTTCGACGCCGATTCCCGAATTCGGCTTCCCCGGACTCATGCCCGGCGACAAATGGTGCCTGTGCGCCGCGCGCTGGGTCGAAGCTTTGCGCGCGGGTGCGGCGCCACGACTGGTGCTGGCGGCAACCCACGAGGTGATGCTCGAATACGCGCCGCTTGCGGAACTCAAGAAATACGCGATCGACCTTAACTGACGCTACACCGGTCGGGGGCCGCGTTTGCAGAAGTGCCGCGACGCAACAACGATTCGGGCCGTCGACGTACCGTTGAGTTTCCTGTCCTTGATGAGCTCCCTGCAGCGCCTCTGCAACAGGCTTGGTCGGCAGCCCCGTCCGCGATATAATTAACGGTTTGCTCGACCGGCTGCAGCTNNGCAGCGGCGAGACAGGCCGTATCAGACATATCCAATCGAGGGAAGGTTCATGAGCGAAGAGCACGGTAATTTCATCAAAACGCCCAAGCAGCTGGTCATCGTTATGGTCCTCGCCTTTGTCGTGCCGGTCATGTTCATCATTCTGCTTTCGCAACTGATGACCGGTGACAAGAAGATGCGCCCGGACGAACAGCCAACTGCACTCGCCGAACGGATCAAGCCGATCGGTGAACTGGCGATCGCCGGACCCAAGGTCTTGCTCACCGGCGACAAAGTCTATGAAACCGTCTGCCAGACTTGCCACGCGGCCGGACTGGCCGGTGCGCACAAGCTGGGCGACAAGGCNNTGCCGCCCCGCGGTGGCAACAGTGATCTGACCGACGAGGAAGTCGCAGGTGGTGTCGTGTACATGGTGAATCAGGCGGGCGCCAACTGGAAGGCGCCGGATTTGAAGGCGCCCGCCGTGGCCCCGGCACAGGCAGCAGCGACTCCGGCGCCCGCTCCGGCCACTGCCCCCATCGCAACCGCGGCAGCACCGGCCCCGGCAGCAGTACCGGCGGCACCTTCAGCAGCACCAGCCCCGGCGGCCCCGACAGCGGCGGCGGCCGCACCCACCCAGGCCGCCGCGGCGGGCGGCAAGGGCAAGGCGGTTTACGACACGACGTGCATGGTCTGCCACGCCGGCGGCATC
>PLYG01000437.1 GCA_003153335.1 Betaproteobacteria bacterium
GCCAGATCTTCATGGCGGTGATGCCCATCTCCAGCAGGCTTGCCGCGACCTCGTCGGCCCGGTGCAGAAAGCCTTGCAGGTCTTCGTACTTGCCGCGCTTGGCGTCGAGACCGAAGTTCGCGGTGCCCTGGGTCGGCCGCGTCTGCACGTAGCTGTAGCCGGCGCAGGTGTTGTAGACCNNCCACAGCGCGATATCGATCGCCGAGCGCCCACGCACTTCGGCACTGCTGCCGGTGAAACCGAGGTAACCAATGAGGTGGGCCTGGTGCCGCTCGATGTTGCGCGGATCCTTCCCGATCAGATAAGGCGCAATGATCTGGTGAATGTGATTTTCCGCCGCATGGGAGCCGTAAAACGTCTCGCCCAGGCCGATCAACCCCGCATCGGTATGCACCCGCGCCCACAAAATATTGGCAAACGAATCGAGCCGTACGGTCTCGATGCCGGTGACTTTCATGTTCTCACCAGTCGTGGACGGTGCCGTCGGCGAGGCGGTTGAAGGGCAAGTAGGCGGTTTGGTAAGGGTACTTGCCTGCTTCATCGATGTTCAGTTCCACACCGATGCCAGGCTTTTCTCCGGGATGGAGCAGTCCGTTGTTGAAAGTGAAGGATTGCTCGAAGACCCGATTGGTAGCCTCGCCATGCTTCATGTATTCCTGGATACCAAAATTGTGAATGGCCAATCCAAGGTGCATGGCCGCGGCCATGCCCACCGGGGAGATGTCGGTCGGCCCGTGGATTCCGGATTTGATTTGATACTGGGCGGCAAAGTCCATGAGCTTTTTCATGGGCGAGATCCCGCCGGTGTGCGTGACCGCGCTGCGCACAAAGTCGATCAACTGTTCCTGAATGAGGGTTTGATAGTCCCAAACCGTGTTAAAGACTTCACCAATGGCCAACGGCGTGATCGTGTGCCGGCGGACCAGCCGCAATGCTTCCTGATTTTCTGCAGGAGTGCAGTCTTCCAGCCAGAACATGTCGAACGGTTCCAGCGATTTCCCCAGCTTCGCCGCCTGGATGGGAGTCATCCGGTGATGTCCATCGTGCAGGAGCGGCAGTTCGGGACCGAACTCGGCACGGACGGCTTCAAACACACCCGGGATATGCCGCAGATAGGCTCGGGTGTCCCAATCTTCTTCCGCTGGCAGCGGGGCGCGCTGGGCTGGTTCGTGATCGTAGCGTTTCCCCACGTTCCCTGACGCTACCGTATTCGATGCTACTCCGTAGATGGCTTTGAGCCCGGGCACGCCCGTTTGAATTCTGATGGCTCCGTATCCCTGGTCGAGATGCTGCCGCACCGAGTCGAAGAGCTCCGGCAGGTCTTTGCCGCTGGCGTGTCCATAGGCCAGGCATCCGGTGCGGCTCGCTCCACCCAGCAGTTGGTAGAGTGGCATGTTCGCCGCCTTGGCTTTGATGTCCCAGAGTGCAACATCAACGGCGGCGATGGCGGCCATGGTTACCGGGCCGCGGCGCCAATAAGCGCTGCGGTACAGGAACTGCCAGGCGTCTTCAATCCGGTGGGGGTCCTTGCCGATGAGCAGGGGCGCCACGTGATCTTTGAGGTAGCTGACTACGGCTAGTTCACGGCCGTTGAGCGTGGCATCGCCCAAGCCTGTGTGTCCCTCGTCTGTCGTGATCTTGAGGGTTACAAAATTGCGATCCGGACTGGTAACAATCACCTCAACCTGAGTAATCTTCATGAGTGTTTCTTCTGCGAGTTATCTTGGTTTTGATAGTATACAAGTACGCTCGGCAAAGCCGTGGCTCCGCAGCCGCACATTGAACCGGGCTCGCCCGCGCCCGATAGAACCAACCTCCGTGCGGGCGAAAAAAACGGGGGCTCGCGCCCCCGATCCAGTACAACCTTTGCTAGCCGCTGCTATTTTTTCGGCGCCATCGGCGTCGCTGCGGCCATGGGCTTCGCCGGCGGCGCGGGTTGCGCAACCGGCACCTTCGACGCTGCCTCTTTGGCCTTGGCTGCCATTTCCACCGAGTTCGACGCCATTTGCGGCGTTACCACTTTCCCCTTCGCCTTTTGCTCCATCATGTAGCGCGCAGCGACCTTGTCCTCCGCCTTGGCCTGCTGCGCCGCAGTTATCGCCGCCGTTGCGGCGTCCTTTGCTTTTTTCTCTTCCGCCTTGGCGGGATCCATCGGCGGCGCGGGCGGCAGTTTGGCCACCGCGACGCCCAATGTCACTGCCACTGCTAGTGCCGGTGCCAATCCTGTCAGCCAAGCCTTCATTGCTCCTCCTGTATTGTTCAGTCCGCCGAGCCGGATGCGGGTTGCCCAATCGCTGCGCGGCCACTCCCGGCCTCAGCCTTGACCTTGCCCGACTTGATGTCGTTATACCAGTACACGTGATGTTCCTTGGCCCATGTCTCGTCGACCTGGCCGGTGCGCATCGCATCGTAAGCGCCGGCAACGCCCAGCGTGCCGAGATAGATGTGGGCCATCGCGCCCAGCATGAACAGCGTGGTGGCGATCAGATGGACGATGTTGGCCAACTGCATCGTCGACCGCGTCTGGTCGAAGTTGGGAAAGTCGAGCACCAGACCGGAGATGCCGATCACCAGTCCCAACGTCAGCGCACCGCCCCAGAACCACAACTTTTCGCCGGCGTTGAATTTTCCGGACGGCGGCTCCCCGTCGCCGATCAGTCCGCCCAGCCGCATCAGCCAGTTGAAGTCCCAGGATTTGGGAATGTTGTCGCGGATGAAGGTGACCACCAGCACGCACACCGTCACCAGGAAAAGCGGACCGAGAAAGTTGTGCAGATTCTTGCCAATGATGGCCAGCCATGAAAACAGCGTGTAACCGATTATAGGCAGCAGAATGTTCTTGCCGAAAAGCATGATCAGACCGCTGATCGCAAGCACGCTGAAACTGATCGCGGCGCTCCAGTGCAGCCAGCGCTCCCAGTTGGAAAAGCGCTGAATCTTGCGACCGGTCTCCGGCTCATGCAGGCGTGCCGTGCCCAGGCGCCAGTAGGCCAGCGCCAGAATCGCCACCAGCCCGACCAATGCCCAGCCGGAGATAATCGACCAGAAACCATTGCGCTTGGCGCGCCACTCCTGCCCTGCGGTCTGCACCAGGACATTGACCTCGCGGCCGGGAATGCTGGCATAGGCTTTGTCACCGCGGCGCACTTCACGCCACACCGGCGCGTTGTTGCCCGGTTGATCCACTCCACGCTTGGCCTGCTCCTGGGCCAGATCCTTCATCGCTGGATCGGCCGGCGTCTGGGCGAAGGCGGGCAACGCCCATGCGAACACCAGCGCCAACAGCGCACAGAGCGTGACGGCCGTCCCACGGCCCACCGCGGAAACCCTCCTCATGGCCTGCTCCCTAGTTTGTCCGCTTGTATTCGTTCTGGGACTGCGCGCGATCCTTGAGCGCGAGTTCCCAAGCCTTCTGGTCGCCCTTGAACGGCTCGTTATCCCAAGGCTGGGTGTCGTGTTTCCCCTGGTAGGTACCCTGTTTGTAGGTGATGTCCTGCGGCCGCTCACCGCACGCGGCCAGACCACCGACAAACGCGGACGCAATGGCCGCTGCAAGCAGACGATTCATCACAGTTTGGTACCTCCGGTAGCTGCTGCAGGGGCGGCCGGCTTCTGTCCGCCGGGGGCAGGCCCATACGCCGTTGCCCAGCCCCACATATCGCCGCCCTTGCCGCGGCGCGTGACGCGCTCGCGATAAATATCGGAGAGCACATCGGCATCGCCGGCCAACAACGCCTTGGTCGAGCACATTTCGGCACACGCCGGCAGTTTGCCTTCGGCCAGCCGGTTGCGGCCGTACTTGGCGCGTTCTTCGGGTGAGTTGTCCTTTTCGGGTCCGCCCGCGCAGAACGTGCATTTGTCCATCTTGCCGCGCATCGAGAAGGCGCCCGCCTGCGGAAACTGCGGCGCGCCGAACGGGCACGCATAGAAGCAGTAGCCGCAGCCGATGCACATGTCCTTGTCGTGCAGCACCACGCCTTCCTCGGTGCGGTAGAAGCAGTCCACCGGACACA
>PLYG01000311.1 GCA_003153335.1 Betaproteobacteria bacterium
CGACAACAAGCCGACCCCGGCCGAGGCCAAGCGCTGCAACAGGTTTCTCGCCAACGAATTGCGCGGCCTGCCGGCCGGAGGCGCGGTGCTCGCGCTGGGCCGCATCGCGCACGACGCGGTGTTGCGCGCGTTGGGCGAGCGCGCGGCGGCGCACCCGTTCGCGCACGGCACNNTCCAGCGCTAAGCCTAGTGAGTTTGATGCGCGCGAGCTGCTGGCCGGCCTGCCCAACCGGCCGGGCGTGTACCGGATGCTCAACGCCGCCGGCAATACGCTCTACGTAGGCAAGGCGCGCGATCTCAGGAAGCGCGTCAGTTCGTACTTCCAGAAGCAGGGGCACGGTCCGCGCATCGCTTTGATGATTACGCAGATCGCAAAGGTCGAAACGACTGTCGTGCGCTCGGAGGGCGAAGCGCTGCTCCTCGAGAACAACCTGATCAAGACGCATCACCCGCGGTTCAACATTCTGTTCCGCGACGATAAGTCATATCCGTACATCTGCTTCACCGGCGACCCGTTTCCGCAACTGCATTTTCATCGCGGGAAGCTCGATAAGCGCAGTCGCTATTTCGGTCCGTTTCCGAGCGCGTACGCGGTGCGCGACGGCATGCAACAGTTGCAAAAAGTGTTCCAGTTGCGCACCTGCGAAACCAGCGTGTTCGCCAATCGCTCGCGCCCGTGCATGCTGTATCAGATCGAGCGCTGCAGCGCGCCGTGCGTCGGCCATATCGGTCCCGCGGACTATGCGGCCGACGTCGAGCGGGCGGCGCTGTTCCTGCAGGGCAAGACCGACTTGTTGCTCACCGAACTGAAGGACCAGATGCATGCCGCCGCCGAAGCGCTGAGGTTCGAAGGCGCGGCAGCATTGCGCGATCGCATCCACCGCCTGCAAAAGTTGCAGTCGAAGCAGTTCGTCCAGAGCGCCTCGGAGCGCGACATCGACGTCATCGCCGTGGTCGCCCGCGACGGACTGGTCGCGCTCAATCTGGTCATGATCCGCGGCGGCCGCCATGTCGGCGACAAGACGCTGTTTCCGCAGCACGCCGAGAGCGGCGATCTGCCGGAAGTGCTGCAGGCGTTCGTCGCCCAGCACTACCTGGAGCAGACCGTGCCGCCGCTGATTGTCGTCAGTCACCCGGTCGAAGGCGAGGTACTGCTGGAGGCACTTTCCGAGCAAGCGCAACGCAAGATCGAGGTCAACGCCAACCCGGCCGGCGAGCGCCGCGTGTGGCTGACCATGGCCACGCAGAACGCCGAACTGGCCATCTCGCAACGGCTGGCGCAAAAGTCGACGCAGGAAGAACGGCTGGCCGCATTGATCGACGCGTTGGGTCTGCCGCCGGGCGCGCAGCGCTTCGAATGCTTCGACGTCAGCCATACGATGGGCGAGCGCGCGGTCGCCAGTTGCGTGGTGTTCGACAAGCACAAGATGCAGACCAGCGAATACCGGCGCTTCAATGTGACGCCCGCACAGGGCGGCGACGACTATGCGGCAATGCGCGAGGCGCTCACGCGCCGCTTTGCCCGCATTGTTGCCGGCGAGTCGCCGATTCCGGATCTGCTGATCATCGACGGCGGCAAGGGGCAGGTCGGCATTGCCGTCGCCGTATTGGCCGAAGTGGGTCTGTCCGATGTTGCGCTGATCGGTGTCGCCAAGGGCGAAGAACGCAAGGTCGGCATGGAAGAGATCATTTTCCCCAACCGCGAGGCATCGCTGCGCTTGGCCTCGGACCATCCGGGCCTGCATTTGTTGCAGCAGATCCGGGACGAGGCACACCGTTTTGCGATCCAGGGGCACCGGGCGCGGCGCCAGAAGGCGCGGACTGCGTCGTCGCTGCAGGACATAGGCGGCATCGGCGCCAAGCGCCGGCAGGCCCTGCTGGCGCACTTTGGCGGTATGCGCGGGGTGCAGTCGGCGAGCGTCGATGACCTGACGCATGTGCCGGGAATCAGCCGCGCATTGGCCGAAACCATCTACGCCGCGTTACACTAGCGCACCGTCGCAAACCGCGGCGCCCCGCCGACCTCCGCCGACACTCAGGCCCACCGTGTATTTCAACGTCCCCAACACGATCACGTGGTTCCGGATTCTGCTCATTCCGATGTTTGTCGGCGTGTATTACTTTCCGGAAGACTGGCTGAGCTGGCCCAGCAAGAACTGGATCGGCGCCATCATTTTTTCCACCGCGGCGATCACTGACTGGTTCGATGGTTACGCAGCGCGGAAGCTGGGCCAGACTTCGGCATTCGGCGCGTTCCTGGACCCGGTTGCCGACAAGCTGATGGTGGCCGCCGCGCTGATCGTGCTGGTCAACCTCGACCGCATTCACCCCGTCGTGGCGATCATCATCATCGGTCGCGAAATCACGATTTCGGCATTGCGCGAATGGATGGCGCAGCTCGGGCAGTCCCGGAGCATCGCCGTCGCGTTCATCGGGAAGCTCAAGACGACGATGCAGATGATCGCGATCATCGTGCTGCTGCTCTACGAACCCATCATCCCAGGCATCAGCACGCCGATCATGGGGACAATCTGCATCTGGATCGCCGCCGTGCTGACGCTGTGGTCGATGGTCTACTACTGGCGGCTGGCGGCGCCGCACCTCAAGCCGTGAGCATTGCCGGTGGATTTCGCAGCTGCTCGTCGTCAAAGCTGCAAGCGGATTGACCGGAACCGGCCGCTCCTGCTAAAATACACGGCTATTCCCTGATAGCTCAGCTGGTAGAGCGACGGACTGTTAATCCGCAGGTCC
>PLYG01000542.1 GCA_003153335.1 Betaproteobacteria bacterium
GCCCTGGCTTTGGACTTGCCGGAACCGGCGCTGACCCCCTCGTGCAATCGCAGCCTGTGCCCGGCGGCGACGGAATTTCCCGACAGTCCGTTGCGCCGCTTCAGCTCCGCCGCAGTGACGCCATAGCGGTGCGCGATGGCCACCAGCCTCTCGCCGCGGCGTACGCGATGCCAGCCTGGACCATCGTCCGGCGCATCCTTGAAAATCGCGGCGGGAATCCGTTCCGCCGGCGCTTCGCCGCCGCGGGCGGGGACCAGCAGCGTGTAGCCAGGAACGATTTTCTTGCGGCCGGTCAGACCATTGACGCGCGTGAGTTCGTCGACGTCGATGCCGAACCTTGGCGCAACCTGATCGAGCCGCTCGCCGGTCTTGAGTTGATACGGCCGCCAGCTCACCAGGGGTAACTTGTACGCATCCAGATTGATGACAAAAGACTCGGCCTTGTCGTACGGCAGCGTAATCCGCTGCTCGCCCCCTCCTCCGGCCATCACGGGGCGGTTATGCGCGGGGTTGAGGGTTTTAAACTCCTCGATCGGCATGTCCGCCAGACGCGCGGCCAGCGCGATGTCGATCTGGCGCGCGGTCATGACCGTTGTGAAGTAAGGAAGATCCGGCACCTCCGGCAAACCAAGCCCGAACTTTTCCGGCGCCATGATCAGATTCTTGACTGCCTGCAGCTTGGGCAGGTAGTTGCGCGTCTCGGTGGGAATTTTCAGGCTGGCGTAATCGGTCGGCTTGTGCTTCGCGCGGTTGCGGTTGATCGCCCGCTGGACCGCGCCTTCGCCCCAGTTATAGGAGGCGAGTGCCAATTGCCAGTCGCCAAACATCTGATACAGCCTTTGGAGATAGTCGAGCGCGCTGCCCGTGGCCACGGTCACGTCGCGGCGATTGTCCAGCCACCAGTTCTGCTGCAAGCCGTAAATCTTTCCGGTCGCTGGAACAAACTGCCAGATTCCGGAGGCGCGGGCGCGAGAAAGCGCTGTGGGGTTATAGGCGGACTCGATAATAGGCAGTAGCGCGATTTCCAGCGGCATGCCCCGGCGTTCGATTTCGGCAGTGATGAAATAAAGATAGCGCTTGCCGCGCTCATTGATGCGCTGCCAGTATTCCGGACGCACCGCATAAAAATTCTCCCATTTCCTGACCAGAGGATCATCGATTTCGGGAAGTTTGAAACCTGCGCGGATGCGTTCCCAGACATTGGCGTAAGCAGGTGGCGAGAGCAGACCCGCTGCAGCGTACTCATCGGCCAGCGGCGGTGGTTCGAGAGATGTAATGGATTCATCTGCGGTCGGGGCGATACCCAATGCCGCTGCCGCGGCTAGGGGCAATGCAACGGGCGCCGATGGTGCGGGCGCGGGCTCGACGATCGACTCAATTGCCGTTTCGATCACGGGGGATTCGGGAATCGTCGGGGGCGGGGCCGCAGCTGTCGCCGGCGGCTCCTTCGATGGATTGCTCGTCTGCATCTGGGCACACGAAACAATTCCGCAAATCGCGATCAACGCGATGGCGCGTAGCAACAGCAAATGGTGCTCCCTCCGGAAAGTGGTGCGATCTTAACTACCGGACTCAAACTGGTCAAGGCGCGTTCGTTCCGTTTGGCCGTTCGTGCCAGGAGCATTGTGCGGACGTCGTTGGCAACAGCAGTCGTGCGCCGTCTTGCTTATACCATTGATACGTCCCAGCCGCAGGGCGCTTCATGGCTACATAGCGGTGGCCGGTGCCAGCCCGGAATTGAGGATTGCCAACCGCTGCATCAGCGCCTCTTTGCTACAGCCCCAAATAGTTGTCCTGAGCTGCAAGGATGGGATAATGTGCCTTATGGCCTTTACTAACGATACCGGCGATCTATCGCCCCATCAACTTGCAGACTGGCTTCTCACCCCGCTTGGGGCATACTTGCTCAAGCAGGAAACGGCGTACTTCGAGACCGCAATCGCCGATATTTTTGGATTTCATGCGCTGCAGATCGGACTGCCGGCGCATGATTTTCTGAGCGGCTCGCGCATCACTGCCAAGCACATGCTCGATCTCGAAGAGCCGGCTCATCTCTTCGCGGACCCCGCGTATCTCCCCTTTGCTGAAAACAGCCTTGATCTGGTCATCCTGCCGCACGTGCTCGAGTTCACCGACAACCCGCATCCGATCCTGCGCGAGGCATACCGCGTGCTGCGGCCGGAGGGGCAGGTCGTACTCTCGGGCTTCAATCCGGTCAGTCTGTGGGGCGTCAAACGCTATTTCGGACGCGAACAGACGCAGCCCTGGAACGGCGACTTTGTCGGTCTGTACCGGATGAAGGACTGGCTGTCGTTGCTCGGTTTTGAAGTCATCGGTGGCAAGCTCGACTGCTACGTGCCCCCCTGTGCATCCGAAAAGTGGCTTGCCCGCTGCCGGTTTTTCGAAGCGGCGGGCGACCGCTGGTGGCCGATCGCCGGCGGCGTGTATTTTCTCCAGGCGGTAAAACGCATGGCCGGGCTGCGACTGATTACGCCAGCCTGGCAACAGCGCTCAAAACGCAAAAAGGCGTTTGCGACTGTCGCGCGCAAAGAGCCGCGCGCCCATGGCTCGAGTGCGCCGGAGCCGGCCGAGAACCATCGCGCGATGGTCCCGTGATGGCGGCCCCGGTCACTATTTACACCGACGGCGCATGCAAAGGCAATCCCGGCCCCGGCGGCTGGGGCGCGTTGCTTCAGCGCGGCAATGTCGAAAGGGAATTGTTCGGCGGCGAAGCGCTGACCACCAACAACCGGATGGAACTCACGGCCGTCATTGAGGCCCTTGGCGCGCTCAAGCAGCCGAGCGACGTTTCCCTTTACACGGATTCCCAGTATGTTCGGCAGGGCATCATGACGTGGATCCACAACTGGAAAAAAAACGGCTGGAAGACCAGTGATCGAAAGCCGGTAAAGAACGCCGATCTCTGGCAGACGCTTGACCAGCTGGCCGCGAGCCATCGAATCGCATGGCATTGGGTCAAAGGCCACGCCGACAATCCGGGCAACCTAAGAGCCGATGCGCTCGCGAATCGGGGCGTGCCTTCGTCGTGAATTGCGCGCGTGCCACGCTGCTGCTGTTCAATTACTGAGCATAACGGAAACGCATGACGTCAAAACACCATACATCGTCGTCCCCGCGAAGTCGGGGACCCAGCGGCGTTCGCCGAAAGACGCTGCATGCCCGCCTTTGCGGGAACGACAAACGATTTGCGGCAATTGTCATTCATTTCGGTAAACACCAATAGCTACTCGAGTTTCAGGTTACCGCGCAACAAGCCAGTGTTGGTCCCCGTGAGCGTCGAGAGCATTTGCCCGCGCGCTCCCGGCATATGGCAGGCGACCCCCATGAACATGTCTCGCAACAACGGCAGCAGCCTGGCGTCTGACTGAAAGACCGGCGTGAGCAGGCTGCTGGCCCACTGGTAATAGTTGAGGTGAGCGCGACGGGCGCGACTGTAAGCGGCGAGCGCAGTGGGGATGTCAGAGTGCATATTGAGGCACCGGGCCAGCACTGCTGCATCGACCAGTGCCAGGTTGGCGCCCTGCCCGAGTTGCGGGCTCGTTGCATGGGCGGCATCGCCAATCACGACCACTCGCCGGTGATGCCAGGGGAACATGCGCACATCGGCGTAAGTGGCGAAAATGAGCTGGTCGAAGTCGGCGATCTGCCCGGTGAGCGGCTCGGCTTCCGGTGCAAGCGCAAGCACCTCCTCCTTCCACGCGCGCAGTCCGCGCGCCCGCAGCAGCGCTTCATCGACGCGCCGGACGCTCCAGAACAGCGTGACGAACGGCATCGCGGCGGTCGCGGAGGCGGCCAGACGGCCCACTGGCATGATCCCCAGCATCCGTGAGGCGTGTTGATACGTCTGCCGCAGCATGCCATCGTACCGCCGCTCCGGATCACGCACGATCGTCCACCAGGCGCCCCATGGATAGACAGCGATTTCATGCGGAATGGCGACTTGCGACCGCAATTGCGAAAATGTCCCGTCCGCGATCACGGCGAGGTCGAATTGTTCCCCGGCTTCCACCGAACGCTGGCGGACGATTACATGCTCACTCGCCTGCTCCACCAGGTCGACCTCCGAGCCCAGGCGAAGCGTGACGCCCGTCGCCTGGACGGCGGACCACAGCGCACTGGACAGTGCGCCGCGATGAATCCCGATGCCGTGCACGCCGAGTCCGGCGTCCGCATAGTGCAGGTCCAGAACTATTCGCCCCACCGGCGTGGTTCCCAGCAGGCGCTCGATCCGGGCGCCGCTGGCGCGAATCTGCGCCGCGAGTCCAAGCCGTTCCAGTACGTACAAGCCGGTGGGCTGGAGGAGCAGTCCGGCCCCGACCGGACTGAGCACCGCAACGCGTTCGAAGAGCGTGACGCGATGTCCCGCGCGCGCCAGCAGCAACGCTGTGGCCATGCCGGCCGTGCCGGCGCCGATGACGGCTGCCGTGTGCGGGCACGACGCAACTGAATCGGCAAACAGCGGTGCGGACATCCGGCCATTATGGCACCGGCAAGATTGTGCCGTTTTTCGAGGATTGGGTTGCGTTTTCGCAAACGACAACCGCTGTGTTCCGAGCAAACTCCTCTGTGGGCTGCGCAAAGTTAGTGCGTCGCATATCGGGCATCACATATCTTCACTTTGCGCCCCTACCGTGGTTTTTTACACGGCATTTACACAGGGCCGTCGAGTCTTTACGGTACCTTTAGACGAGTCGGCGTAGTCTTGCGGGCACTAAATCAAGCCTGAGCGAGGGTGATTATGGACATCGTATATATCGTTGCGATCGTGGCGTTCCTGCTGGTGACCTGCGCGTTTGCCGCGGGCTGCGACAAGCTGGGGAGAAAACAATGAATACCTTCTATGTCATCGGCGCGGTGGTCTCCACCGCGCTGCTGGTTTATCTGATCGTCGCATTGCTGAAAGCGGAGGATCTATGACCATGCAATCTCTCACGCTGCTCATCGTGTTCCTGGTGGTGCTGCTGGCGCTCGCCTGGCCGATGGGTCTTTTGCTGGCCAAGGTCGGAGACGGCACGCCGATTCCCGGCCTGGGCTGGCTGCGCAGGATAGAGGACTTCCTGTACCGGATCGCCGGGACTTCCCGGGAGGCGCCGATGACCTGGAAGACCTACGCATTCGCGCTGCTGGTCTTCAATGCGCTCGGTGGCCTTTTTGTCTACGCGGTGCAGCGGCTCCAGCTCTGGCTGCCGCTCAATCCGCAGGCGATGGCCAATGTCAGCCCGGATTCGGCATTCAACACCGCGGTGAGCTTTATCAGCAACACCAATTGGCAGGGCTACACCGGCGAGTCGACGATGAGCTATCTGACCCAGATGCTGGCGCTGACCTGCCAGAATTTCTTTTCGGCAGCCACCGGCATCGCGGTCGCGTTTGCGCTGATCCGCGCCTTTGCCGCGCGCTCGGCGAGTTCGATCGGCAACTTCTGGGTCGACAT
>PLYG01000056.1 GCA_003153335.1 Betaproteobacteria bacterium
GTGGCCCAAGCCTTGGATGCCAACACCAGCGTGAAGAGCGCGCAGGCCGCGCTACAGCAAGCCCGGGCGCTGCGCGACGTTTCGGCAGCCGGGTTGTTGCCGGTGGTCGGCGGATCGGCGTCCGCGCAGCACAGCACCTCCGGCAGCAATAGCGCCAATAGTTTTCAGGCCGGCGTGGACGCGAGTTGGGAGCTCGATATCTTCGGTGCCAACAGGAGTGCGCTGGCAGCGAGCGACGCCGCGGCCCGGGCGAGCGCTGCGAGCCTGGGCGACGTGCAGGTGTCGATCGCCGGCGAGGTGGCGCTCGACTACATTACGCTGCGCGGCGCCCAGTCGCGGCTGGCGATTGCCAACGACAACCTGGCCAGCCAACAAGAAACGCTGCAGATTACGCAGTGGCGCCTGCAGGCCGGCCTGGTCACAGCACTCGAAGCCGAGCAGGCGCGTGCCGCCGCCGAACAGACAAGCGCCCAGTTGCCGGCGTTGCAGACCAGCATCGAGCAGTCCCGGCATGCACTCGCAGTGCTGACCGGCCAGCCGCCGGCGGCGTTGTCGACTGTGCTGGCCGCGGCCAGCCCGGTGCCCCAGGCGGCCGATGATCTGGCGCTGAGCATCCCCGCCGAGACGCTGCGCCAGCGGCCCGACGTGCGCGCCGCCGAACTCCAGGTGACGGCCGCGCTGGCCCGGGTGGCGCAAGCCGACGCGGCGCGCGCGCCGAGCTTCAAACTCAGTGGTTCGCTGGGCCTGAGCGCACTGACGCTGGGCTCGCTGACCAGCGGCGCGGCGGTCGTCAGTGCGCTGCTCGCCGGCGTATCGTGGCCGGTGTTCGACGGTGGTGCGGGACTCGCCCAGGTGCGCGCGCAGCAGGCCGCGCTGGATCAGGCGCGCGTGGCATACCAGGCCGTGGTGCTGACGGCGTTGAAGGACGTGGAAGACGCGATGATCGCGCTGCGTGGCGACCGCGAACGCCTGCTGCGCCTGCAGCAGGCCGCCGAGGCAGCCGGCAACGCCGCGCTGATGGCGCGCCAGCGATTCAGCAGTGGCCTGGTGGACTTCCAGACCGTGCNNTACAAGGCGCTGGGTGGCGGCTGGCGCCCCGACGGCAGCGATGCGACGCCCGCCACCACCGAAGACACGCCCCGGACTTCACATTTATGAGCACTCCGCCCCCTTCCACCGCCGTCGCGCCCACCGCTACGCCCGGCCCCGCCCCCGAAACCGACCTCGCGACATTGCTTGACGAGCCCACGTCGCACGCCTGGTACCGCCGCCCCGCGCTGTGGGGTGGCCTGCTGCTGCTGGCGCTGGTGGCCGCCGGCGTGTGGTACTGGCAAGCGCGCCAGGCCGCCAGTGCGGCGCCGAGTTACACCACGCAGACCGTGGCGCGCGGCAACCTGACGCTGAACGTCACCGCCAACGGCACGCTGCAACCGACACGCTCGATCAGCATCGGCAGCGAGCTCTCGGGCACGGTGCTAAAGGTCAATGTGGACGTCAATGACCAGATCAAGAAGGGCCAGGTGCTGGTCGAGCTCGACACCGCCAAACTAAACGACCAGATTCTGCGCTCGCGCGCATCGCTGGCCGCCGCGAATGCGAAGGTCGCGCAGACCGTCGCGACGGTAAGGGAGACCCAGGCCAGCCTGGGACGGTTCGAAGAAGTGGCCCGCCTGTCGGGCGGCAAGGTGCCGTCCAAGGCCGAGTTGGACACCGCCCGCGCGACGCTCGACCGCGCGCTGGCCGACGAAGCCAGCGCCCGCGCCAGCGTCAACGACGCGCAGGCAGCGCTGTCCACCGACGAGATCAACCTGTCGAAGGCGTCGATCCGCGCGCCCGCCGCCGGCGTGGTGCTCACGCGCACCGTGGACCCCGGCAACGCAGTGGCGGCGTCGCTGCAGGCGGTCACGCTGTTCACCGTGGCCGAGGACCTGAAGAAATTGCGCCTATGGGTCTATGTCGATGAGGCCGACGTGGGCTCGGTGGCGGCAGGCCAGGACGCCACCTTCACCGTCAGTGCCTACCCGAGCCGCAATTTTCCGGCGCACGTCACCCGCGTGGGCTTTGGGTCGACCATCACCGAGAACGTCGTCACCTACCTGACCTACCTGGACGTGGACAACAGCGACCTGAGCCTGCGCCCCGGCATGACGGCCACCGCGACGATTACCGCGACGCAGCGCAGCGACGTGCTGCTGGTGCCCAACAGCGCGCTGCGCTTCGAGCCGACGGGGGCGGGCACCGGTCAGCCCGCGGCCAAGGGCGGCATTGTCGCCAGCCTTATTCCGCGGATGCCCAGAAGCACGCGCACATCAGCCGCGGCCGGCGCCAGCACCGCTGCGGCGCGCCAGGTCTGGGTGCTGCGCGACGGTGCTGCCGTGTCGGTGGCAGTGACGCCGGGCATCAGCGACGGCCGCATGACCGAGATCACTGGCGGCGAGTTACAAGCTGGCATGCAGGTGATCACCGACCAGAAAACGGTGGCCGCGAAATGAGCGTGGTGCTGCCCCGCGCAGCGCTCGCGCCCGGGCAGAACGGCGCCGTTGCCGGCGCCCCGCATGACATGGTCCCACGCAGCGACGCGCTGGCCGCCGCCCCCGCAGTGACCACCGGCACGCCGTTGATCCGTCTGCGCGGCGTCACCAAGAGATACGGCACCGGCCAGGCCGAACTGATGGCGTTGAAGGGCATCGATCTCGATATCACCGCCGGCGAGTTCGTCGCGATCATGGGGCCCAGCGGTTCGGGCAAGTCGACCGCGATGAACATACTGGGTTGCCTGGACACACCCAGCGCCGGGCAGTATCTCTTTCATGGCGCGCACGTCGAAGCGCTGTCGCGCGACCAGCGCGCGCGGCTGCGCCGCCGCTTCCTGGGCTTCGTGTTCCAGGGCTTCAATCTGCTGGCGCGCACCTCGGCGCAGGAAAATGTCGAACTGCCGCTGCTCTATCGCGGCGAGAGCGCGGCGGTGCGGCACGCGTCCGCGGCCAAGGCGCTGCAGTCGGTAGGGTTGGGCGGCTGGGAACACCATACGCCCTCCGAATTGTCGGGCGGGCAGCAGCAGCGAGTGGCCATCGCCCGGGCCATCGTCACCGAGCCGGCCGTGGTGCTGGCCGACGAGCCGACCGGCAACCTCGACACCCAGCGCAGCAGGGAAATCATGGAACTGCTGCGGGCGCTGAACGTGGATCATGGCATCACCGTGCTGATGGTCACGCACGAGGCCGACATGGCGGCGTATGCGCGGCGCGTGGTGCGCTTTGTCGACGGCCGAATCGATAGCGATACGCCCAACCAGCGCCCCGTGTCTCCGGACTCTCCTGCGGTCCCGGCAGGGAAACCCTGATGCTGCTCAACGCGCTCTTCCTCGCCCTGCGTTCGATCCGGCGCAACCTGTTGCGCTCGTTCCTGACCATCCTGGGCATCGTGATCGGCGTCGGCGCGGTGATCACGATGGTTACGCTGGGCCACGGCGCCACGCAGGCGGTGCAGATGCAGATCTCCAGCCTCGGCACCAACCTGCTGATGGTGCGTCCGGGCCAGCGGCTGGGTCCGGGTGGCCCCGGCGGTCCGGGCGGCGCGCCATCGTTCAAGGAAGCCGATGCCGCCGCGATCCTGGCGCAGATCGGCGGCGTCGCCGCGGTAGCGCCCGAGGGGCGCGCCGGGGTCACCGTGATCGGCAACGGCCGCAACTGGGCCACCAGCGTGACCGGCAGCAGCAATACCTGGTTCGACACCGGCAACTGGAAACTCGCTTCGGGCCGCCAGTTCACCGACGAGGAGACGCAAGCCGGCGCCGCCGTCTGCATCATCGGCGAAACGGTGCGGCGCGAGATCTACGGCGGTACGCGCGGCTTGGGTGAGCAGCTGCGGATCAAGCAGTTTTCGTGCGAGGTGATCGGCGTGCTCGCGTCCAAGGGCCAGGGCGCGATGGGCAACGACCAGGACGACCTGGTCCTGGTGCCGCTGCACACGCTGCAGCGCCGCGTCACCGGNNAGGACGGCAGCGACAGCACGCGGCTGAAGGCGAGTCTGAGGCAGTTGCTGCGCGAGCGCCGCAAGCTGGCCGTTGACGACGACGACAACTTCAACGTGCTCGACACGCAGCAGCTCGCCGAGACGCTGTCGGGCACGACACAGGTGATGACCACGCTGCTCGGCGCGGTGGCCGCGGT
>PLYG01000257.1 GCA_003153335.1 Betaproteobacteria bacterium
GATTCAACTTCCAGTGGGCATGGGCAAGCGGCCATGCGGCCGGGCAGGTTGCCTGAACTGCCGGAATCGCGGGGCCGTGATTATCGCGTGTTTGCGAAACTGTCCGGACAATTGCTTGCGAGACAGCGGGTCTGACTGTTGCGCGCCCGCATCGGCGACCTGGAGGCTACAATACCGGTCGACTTTTCACCGGGAGTGTTCATGATCGACCTTTACACCGCCAATTCGTCCAACGGCCGGCGCGCCGCCATCATTCTCGAGGAATGCGGATTGACCCATCGCGTTCACAAGTACGCCTTGCTCAAGGACGAGCACAAAAATCCGGAATTCGCCGCAATCGCGCCGGCGGGTTCGATTCCGGTCATCGTGGATTCGGACGGGCCGGGCGGCATGCCGATTACCCTCGCGCAATCCTGCGCGATTCTGCTCTACGCCTCCGAGAAGACCGGGAAATTCATGCCCCGGAATTTCGCCAGCCGGGCGCTGGTGTGGCAATGGTTGATGCAGGCGGCCACCGACGTCTCGCCCGCGTCGGCCAACATCTTTTACAACGTGGTGCTGATGCCCGACAAGTCGGAGGCGAACGGCAAGTTTTTTCAGGAGCGCGCGCTTAAGGTTTTTGGGGACTGCAACCGGCAACTGGCCGATCGCGACTATCTGGCGGGCGAACTGTCCGTGGCGGATTTCGCGCTCTATCCCGTTTACGCGGTGCGCAAAAAAATTATCGACGAGGCAGGAACGCTGGCCCACCTCACGCGCTGGGGCGAACGGATGGCGGCCCGGCCCGGCGTGCAAAAGGCAATGCAAGCGGCGTTATAAGACACCTATCTACGCAAGATTCCCTTTCCCCGCTCGCGGGCGAGGGAAACCCGCTTCCCTCTCCCTCGGGGAGAAGGATAGGGTGAGGGGTCGAAAGTCGGAGAGCGGTGTCCTATTCAGCTACGCGTCAGTCGATCCGGACCCACTTGGCTTCCTGCCTGTCGTCCGCGCGATGGACGGTGGTGACGTTCTTTTTCATCGCCCACGGCCGGATCTGATGGTGAATCGGCAGATACGCGACTTCATCGTTGAGCAGCTTGTAGACGTCGCGTATCATCGCGTCGCGCTTGGCCACATCGGTTTCGACCTTGATGCCGTCGATCAACGCATCGACTTTCGGGTTGCTGTAGCGGCCGAGATTGTAGCTGCCGTCCGCGCCGCCCTTCGGATCCACGGTGCGTTGCAGCGCCTGCAACGAGTACAGCGCGTCGAACGTCGAGACGCCCCAGCCCAGCATGTAAATCGACGTATCGAATTTGAGTATCTTCGGTATGTAGGTGGCAAACGGCATCGCATTGAGCTTGGCCTTGACGCCGATCTTGGCCCACATCGAGGCCATGGCCTGGCAGATTTCCTCGTCGTTCACATACCGGTTGTTCGGGCAATCCAGCGTGACCTCGAATCCGTCGGGATAGCCGGCTTCGGCCAGCAATTTTTTCGAACCCTCGACGTCGACAGGCGGACGCTTGTCCAGTTCGGCCGACCAGCCGTGCACCTGCGGCGCGATCATCATCCCCGCGGGAATGGACAGGCCGCGCATCAGCGTGCGCTTGATCGCTTCCGCATCGATAGCCTGGTGCAGCGCCAGCCGGACGCGGCGATCCTTGAGCGGATTCTTGCCCTTGACGCTTGAATACAGCAACTCGTCGCGGAACTGATCCATGCCGAAGAAAATGGTCCGATTCTCGCCGCCGTCCAGCACTTTCAGCGCCGGCGTCTGGCGCAACCGGGCGACATCCTGCGGGGGCGGGTCGGTGATGATGTCGACGTCGCCGGAGAGCAGCGCGGCGACGCGCGTGCCGTCGGATTTGACGGGCGTGAAGATCACCTCGTCGACGTTGCCTTCCATCTTGTCCCACCAGTTCTTGTTCAGCGTCAGCTCGATCTTGACGTCGGCCTGCCAGGTCTTGAGCATGTAGGGGCCGGTGCCGTTGGCGTTGCGCGAGGCGAAGGACTCTTCGCGGGCGACGTAGTCCTGCACGTTCTCGGCCTTGTT
The DNA here is from genome assembly GCA_003153335.1 of Betaproteobacteria bacterium. Lineage (GTDB taxonomy): Bacteria > Pseudomonadota > Gammaproteobacteria > Burkholderiales > Casimicrobiaceae > PALSA-1005. The sequence goes on from PLYG01000257.1 coordinate 2,036, forward strand.
CTTCACCGACCAAATCTTGCTCATGATGCGGAAGTTGACGAACTCGCGCAGCAGCACCGGGTTGGGGCCGGACAGGATCATGTCCACCGTGTAGTCATCTATCTTCTTCGCCTCCTTGACGCCGGACACGTAGATTTGGTTGGTGCCCTTCGGCTGCATGATGCGGCCGTACGAGAAGACCACGTCGTCGGCTGTGAACGGGGTGCCGTCGTGAAACTTGACACCCTTGCGCAGATTGAAGCGCCACTGCGTCGGCGTGATCTGCTGCCAGCTCGTCGCCAGCGCCCCTTCGACTTGGTAGTCCTTGGTGTAGCGGGTCAGCGCCTCGTAGACATGCATCTGAAAGTTGAGCGTGGTCTGGTGATTCTGGGCGTGTGGATCAAAGGTCAGCAGGTCGTTCTGTGCGGCCCAGCGCAAGGTCTTTGCCTGAGCGGGGGCCTGAGCCACCAGAGCCAGACCTGCCGCGAGCGTCGCCGCGACGATCCATGCGTTGCGTTTCATGATTTCCTCCTGGAGTCGATGGTGCTCCAGACGACCGTCTGTTGTTGCGGTGCGCTGGAGTTGGCCGTATGGTATGCCTCGCGCCGTGATCTTGCAAACACGGGGGCTCGGCGAATACCGACCCGCCGCCGCCGATTTCCGGCCGTGTCTCGATTCGCGTAAAATGATGACATCCGCGGCGCCGGGACCTTCCTGCACGCGGGCTTCCCGCGTGAATCTCCTCCTCATCATTTTCCTGACCGTGTTATGCCATGCAGCCTTCAACGGCACGCGGGTCGCGGTGTCGCTGTTTGCGTTGAGTCACGGCGGCTCGCCGTTTGTCGTGGGCCTGCTCATGGCGTTGACGGCCGCTCTGCCCATGCTGTTCGGCGTGGCCTCCGGACGCTGGACCGACCGCGTCGGATCCAGGCGGCCGATGCTGCTGGGTTCGTCGCTGGTGCTCGCAGGTGCGCTGCTGCCGGCCATCTCTCCCGCGTTGCCCGCGTTGTTCCTGACGTCGGCGCTGATCGGCACCGGCATGATGGCCACGCAGGTGGCGCTGCAAAACGCGGTTGGCGAGTTGAGCACCGTGCGCGAACGCGCGCACAACTTCAGCCACATGGCGCTGGGCATGTCGGTATCGAGTTTCGCCGGGCCGCTGATCGCCGGTTTCGCCATCGACCATTTCGGTTATCGCCCCGCGTTTGGCCTGCTGGCCGTACTGCCGCTGGCGACCCTCGTCTTGCTGTGGCTCGGCCCCGTCCGGCTGCCGCCGCCGTCGCCGCATGCCCAACAACACACCGATCGCAATGTCTTCGACCTCCTTGGAACGCGCGAATTGCGGCGGGTGTTCATTGCCAGTTGCTTGCTGGCGATGGGTTGGGACCTGCATACCTTCATTGTTCCCATCCTGGGCACCCAGCTCGGACTGTCGGCGTCGCGGATCGGCGCCATTCTCAGCGCCTTCGCACTTGCCACGTTTACCATCCGGCTCGCGATGCGCTGGATCGCCGGGCGCTTCACTGAATGGCAGGTGCTCACCGGTGCGATGTTTCTGGCCGGCGCCACCTACTTGCTGTTTCCGTTTGCCGGCAATGTGTGGCAGTTGACGTGCCTGTCGTTCACGCTCGGGTTGGGGCTGGGCGCCGCGCAGCCCATGGTCATGGCGCTGATGCATCACATCGCGCCCGAAGGCCGCGCCGGCGAAGCGCTGGGCTTGCGCACGACATTGATGAATTCCAGCCAGGTCGCGCTGCCGCTGGTGTTTGGCGCAGTCGGCGCGGCGCTGGGCATGACCACGGTGTTCTGGTCAGTGGCCATGTGCTTGGGCGCGGGCGGATATTTCACGCGCAGGCGTTAGCAGAACAAAAAGGCGGGCACGCGGCCCGCCTTCTGAATTCCACACGCGGCTTGGCCGCGACTGAATTATTTAAGGTGTTTCGACACCAGCTTGGTCATTTCGAACATCGACACCGGGGTCTTGCCACCGAACACAGCCCTGAGCTTTTCATCGGCATTGATCATGCGCCTGTTGATGGCGTCTTGCAGCTTGTTCTTCTTGATGTAGTCCCAAATCTTCTTGGTGACTTCAGTGCGCGGCATGGGCATCATGCCGATCACGGCGCCCAGCATCGCCGACGGGTTCATCGGTTTCATGAAGGCGGCGTTGGGCTTACGGGGTTTCTTTGGCGCCGCGGCTTTTTTTGGGGCGGCTTTCTTGGCGGCTTTTTTGGCCGGTGCTTTCTTGGCGGCTACTTTCTTGGCCGCTGGTTTTTTTGCTGCCGGTTTTTTTGCTGCAGGTTTCTTGGCCGCTGGTTTTTTGGCGGCTTTTTTCTTTGCTGTAGCCATAAGTTTTCTCCAAACAGTTGAGTTAACAATGATGCCGCGCAGAGTGAAAATGAAGCACGACGTCGGAAAGGATCATGCGCCTCTCCATGGGCGCTTGCAAGTATTTTGTGTCGATTTTTCACTCTGTCTTTGCTACAAAGTGATCGGAATACGACACTGGCAGAAAGCTGATTCGCGCGGAGCATTCACCGTTTCTTGTGTTTGCGGCGGTGGTTTTCCGAACATCGACGCGCAGTGGCCGGCCACACCCGCCCCGAACTCCCGAAAAACAGGCGCCGCCAAAGCGGACGCAGAGGAGGCCGGTTGCGGCGCCGTGGGCACCGAACCTGACGCGGATCATGGCAAGCGGCAGACAAAGATGGTACCTTCGATGCCACCGGAATCCGGACCAGGAACGACATGAGCCTTGCTGCGCTGCGCCAGGAGTACGCGCTGAAAACACTCAACGAATCCGATGTGCTGCCCGATCCGCTGGCCCAGTTCGCGCTGTGGATGCAGGAGGCCATCGATGGCCAGGTCCCCGAGCCTACGGCAATGACCCTGGCTACGGTCGCGTCCGACGGCCGCCCGTCGGCGCGCATCGTGCTGCTCAAGGCATGCGAACCCGGCGGCTTTGTGTTCTATACCAACTACCAGAGCAGAAAGGGAAGGGAACTCGCCGCCAATGGGCTGGCCAGCCTGGTCTTCCTCTGGAAGGAGCTTGAGCGCCAGGTGCGCATCGAGGGGCGCGTGGAGCACGTGTCGGCCCCAGAATCCGACGCCTATTTCGCCGTCCGGCCGCTGGGCTCGCGGCACGGCGCGTGGGCGTCGCCGCAAAGTGCCGAGATTCCCAGTCGCGAGTGGCTCGAGACACGATGGCACGAAGCCGAAGCGCGCTATGGGGACAAGCCTCCGCGTCCGCCGCATTGGGGCGGCTATCGGGTGCTCCCCGATGTGATCGAGTTCTGGCAGGGACGCCAAAGCCGGCTGCATGACCGTCTCGTCTATCGCCGCCAACCCGATGGCGGCTGGCGCATTGTCCGCATCGCGCCCTGAATGGGGTCAGGCGTTTCACTGTCGGTGCTCGACCAGTCGCCAGTCATCAGCGGGCACAGCCCGGGCGAAGCGATCGCTGCGACCATCGAACTTGCGGTCGCCGCCGAGCGCCTGGGATTCAGGCGCTATTGGCTGGCTGAACACCACGGGCTTCTGGGCTTGGCCGACCCCTGTCCCGAAATCCTGCTCACCCACGTCGCGGCAGCGACCAGCACCATCCGCGTCGGGACCGGCGGCATCATGCTGCCTTATTACAGCGCGTTCAAGGTCGCCGAAGTCTTTCGGATGCTCGAAACACTTTATCCGGGACGGATCGATCTGGGTGTGGGTCGGGCGCCGGGTGGCGACATGCGCACCGCGCAGGCGATGACCAGCGGCGAGTATCGCGGCGCGCCGGACTTCCCGGAACAAATCCAGGAAGTCATCGGCTATATAACCGGGGCGCTGCCCGATGGGCACCCTTATCACGACGTTCTGGTGCAGCCGGCAGGCGGGGGCGCTCCCCAATTCTGGATGCTCGGTTCCTCCGACTACGGCGGCGCGCTTGCCGCCGCGCTAGGCCTGCGCTTCACGTTTGCGCACTTCATCACCGCGCAGGGTGGCGACGCGGTGACGCGGGCCTACCGCCAACAGTTCCGCCCTTCCGCGACCCTGCGCGCGCCGCAGGCGATGGTGGCGGTATTTGTGCTGTGCGCCGAGACCGACGCCGAGGCCGAGCGGCTGGCCGCTTCCTTCGACCTGCGCCGATTGCAAATGGACTTGGGGCTCAACGGACCGATCCCGACACTCGAAGAAGCCGCTGCCTACCGGTACACGGATGCCGACCGGTTACGCATTCGCCACCACCGGCAACGGGCGGTGATCGGGTCGCCGGCGCGGGTGCATGAACAATTGCTCGCTTTGCGCGAGCGCTACGCCGCAGACGAGCTGGTCGTGGTCACCATCACCGGAGACTACGCGAGCCGGCTGCGTTCGTATGAATTGCTGGCCGATGCCTTTGGTCTGGCCGGCCCGCAACCGTAGACATCATGAGCAAAGCCGGATGAGCAAGGCAGGCGGAAGCGTTGCCGGGACCATCGTCGGCATCATCGGCGTGGGCGCGATGGGTGGCGCAGTCGCGGCCGCCGTTCTGCTGATCACCGGCTGCACGACCCGGACGTTTGATCTGCAAGGTTNNTGGGCGTGACCACGCTGGAACTCGACACGGCCATCACCCGGGACGGCGTGATCGTGGTGAGCCACGATCCATTTCTGAACCCGGATATCACGCGCGGCGCCGATGGCGAGTTTCTCAAGGAGAGAGGGCCGCCACTCCATACGCTGAGCCTGGCGGAACTGCAGCGCTATGACGTGGGGCGCATCAACCCGGAGTCCCGTTATGCGCAGCAGCAACCGGGGCAAAAGCCGGTCGACGGGTCGCGCATCCCGCGTCTGGCCGAAGTGTTCGCGCTGACTCGCCGCGCGGGCAACTACGACGTACGCTTCAACATCGAAACCAAGGTCTCTCCGCTCGCTCCCGACCAGACTTTGCCTCCCGAAGCCTTTACCGACCGCCTGCTGGCGATGATCTACGCCAACGGGATGAGCGGGCAGGTCAGTATCCAGTCATTCGATTGGCGAACGCTGCAGCGCACGCAACAGCTCGCGCCGGAAATTCCCACCGTCTATCTCACGGCCCAGCAGCCGTGGTTCGACAACATCGGAGAGGGCAAGCCGGAAAGTTCGCCCTGGACCGCGGGCTTTCAGGCGCGCGATCACGGCGGGTCGGTGGCGCGGATGGTCAGGGCCGCGGGCGGACGCGTATGGTCGCCGTATTTCGGCGATGTCGACGAGGCGAAGATCGTTGAGGCGCATGGGCTGGGCCTGCAGGTCGTGGTCTGGACCGTGAATCAGCCCAAGGATATCGAACGCATGCTGGACCTGAAGGTCGACGGCATCGTCAGCGACCGGCCCGATATCGTGCGCACGGCGCTGGCAGCGCGGGCAATGCCTTTGCCGAAAGCGACCATGGTGACGCCGTAAAATGTGTGGCCGGGCCGTTATTGCTTTTCCTCGACCTTTCCGATTTTTCTGACCACGACCGCGAGCCGTTTTGCGTCGTTGTCCCAGAACTTCTGGAACTCGGGTGCATCGAGGTAATAGACGGGTGTCTCGATGGCTGCCATTGCCGTCCTGAACTGCGGATCCTTGGCCGCTTCCTGCGCCGCATGGCGCAGCGCCGCCAGCACCGGCTGCGGTGTTCCGGCCGGAGCGAACAGTCCCGACCAGATGAAAAACTCCGCGTCGTAACCCAGTTCCTTGAGTGTCGGCAAATTCGGCAGCGCTTCGATCCGCTTGTCGCCCCAGCTCGCCAGTGCGCGCAGCTTGCCGGCCTTGATGTGCTGGATCACCGTGCCGGGTCCGGTGGCGAGCGCATCGACGTGGCCGCCCAGCAGCGCGGTGATCGCCGGCCCGGCGCCGGTGTAGGGCACGTGATGCAGGTTTACGCCCGCGGCGTCGCCCAGCATCGCCATCGCCACGTGCAGCGTGCCGTAGATGCCGGAGGAGCTGTAGGTAATTTCGCCGGGGCGCTTCCTGGCGTCCTCGACAAATTCCTTCACGCTTTTCCATGGACTCTCGGTGCGCACGACCAGGATGGTCGGGTCCGCTGAAATCAGCGCAATCGGCGCGAGCTGGTCCAGCGTATACATCGGTGGGCGGTCCAGCAGCTTGTCCGCTTCCGGGATCACCGAAATGCTCGACAGCGCCATCATGATCGTGTAGCCATCGGGCTTGGCCTTGGCGACCTGCGCCATGCCGATGTCGCCGCCCGCTCCGGCCTTGTTCTCGACCACGATTTTTTGCTTGAGGACCTTTTCCATCGCCGCGGCCGTCGGCCGGCCCGTGAGGTCCGCAACACCGCCTGGAGGAAAGGGCACGATCATCGTGATCGGTTTGTTCGGATAAGGCTCCTGTGCGAAGCAAAGGGAAGCGAAGGACAGCGCCGCAGCAGTGAGTGCCGCGCGCGCGCGCGGTGAATTCCGGAAGGTCATGACAGCTCCTGTTGGGATCGACGGATGGATTGGCGTGCATTATGCTCTTCCCGCCATGACCTCCGCCAGATCTCTCACTCTCCTTCAGTTGCGCGGCTACGCGATCGCCCGTTCGCTGTTCACTCCGACCACGCTCCCGGCCGCGTTTCGCAGAATGGGCTACGTGCAGGCCGACCCGATACGCGCGCCGTCCCGGGCCCAGGACCTGATCCTGCGCCTGCGGGTCAAGGGCTACCGCGACGGCGATCTGGAGCGGCGGTATCCCCGTCTGCACGTCGAAGAGGATGCGTTGCACAACTACGGCTTTTTGCATCGCGATCTGCACGCGCTGCTGCATCCGCGCGCGATTCCCCATCGGCTGCGCATCGAGCGCGCGCACCCCCAGTTGATCCAGCCCGTGCTCGATTTCGTCCGCGCCAACGGACCCACGCATCCGCGCGACCTCGATCCGCAGCGCGGACGGCAGGCGGTTACAAACTACTGGGGCGGCAGCTCCAGTGCGGCTACGCACGTGCTCGACATCCTGCATTACCGCGGCGTGCTGCGAGTGGCACGGCGCGACAACGGCGTGCGCGTCTACGCGGTGGCGAATCACCAAGCGCCGGTGATGGCGGGCGGCCTGGAAGAATCCGAAAAAGTGTTGCGGCTGATCGAGCGCTTGGTCGATCTCTACGCGCCGCTGCCCGAGGCCAGCCTGCGTCAGCTTACGATGATGTTGCGCTACGGCGCGCCGCACCTCGAAACGCGGCTGCGCGATCGAACGCTGCTGAAGACGGCGCTCGCGAGCGGCAGGCTGCGCGAGTGCAGGGTGGACGGCGTGAACTGGATCGTGCCGGCCGCGGAAAAAGTGCGCGGCGAAGCGCCGAACGTGGTGCGCCTGCTGGCGCCGTTCGACCCGGTTGTCTGGGACCGGCGACGATTCGAGTTGTTCTGGGGTTGGCGCTATCGCTTCGAAGCCTACACGCCGCCGGCAAAGCGCCAGCTTGGGTACTACGCGCTGCCTCTGCTGTGGCGCGATCAAGTCACGGGCTGGGCCAACTTGCGCCATGACGGCGACCGCCTGGTCGCCGAGGTTGGTTTTGCGCAGCGCCGGCCGCGCGATGCCGCGTTCAAGCGCGAACTCGACGCCGAGCTCGAGCGCATCCGGGAATTCCTGGGTGTGACCAAAGTCGCCAGGATTGCTTTCCGGCGGTAATTATTCCCTCTCGTGTCGGCCCGGTGCGACAGCAAAAAGGACATGTAATCAACACTGTCGCCCTATGGCGCCGTGCGGCGTCGGGGCCTGGCGACGCTTTCCCGGTGTTGCTGCGCCGGGCGTTGCCAAAAACGGGTCGGTATAGCACTGCGCTGGCATGGGATTCCCTCCACATCAGGGACTTACGCATTGGTCATAAAAATGGAATGCCTCTTGCTACAAGAGGGGGCTGTCCCACTACACAGGAGCAGGTGCAATGAGCAATGGCATATTCGGCAAGGACAACAGAATCGACGACAAGAACAAGCGCGACGCGGTACCCGGCGTGATGGCGCAGCGGGCCGTGCCCGGTGCGCCCGCAACCGCGCCGGCGCCCGCCGCTGCAGCCCAGCAGCCAGTCGCGCCGCAAGCGATGGTCAATGCGGGCAGCACGCTCACCGTCGGGCCCAATATCAAGCTCAAAAGCGCGGAGATCAGCGACTGCGATACGCTGGTCGTCGAAGGCCACGTCGACGGCACTATTTCCAGCCAGGCGATCATGATCGCGCAGACCGGCACGCTGAACGGCACTGCGACCATAGACAACGCCGAGATCCGCGGCGAGTTCAAAGGGGAATTGACGGTGAAGAAACGCCTGATGATTTGTTCGACCGGAAAGGTCTCGGGGAAAATTGCCTACGGCAAGCTGGTCATCGAAGAAGGCGGTGAACTGATCGGCGAAATCCAGGCGATGCAGGGCGCGGTCCCCGTCTTGGGGCACCACCTTGATGCAACGCCATTGCGCCCCGGCATCGTGGCGCCCGGTGCGTTGAACATTCCGGCGCGACACTGATCGAGCGTTGCGGCGATCCGGCCAGGCGTCTTCCGCGTGTTGGCGCCGGATCGGGATGGGTGGCCCGAATTCCG
>PLYG01000153.1 GCA_003153335.1 Betaproteobacteria bacterium
TGCTGCTCGCCTGGCACTGGCTGACTACGGCTGACGGCGCCGTCTCCGGGCTCAACGCCTTTTTCTCGACCCTGCGCCGCAAACCGCGCCCCGCCGATGCAGAAGCGCGTGCCGCAATCGAACAGCGTTTGTCGGGCCACGCCTGCCTGACCCACGGCCGTGAGATTCTCGCCGATGCAGAAAAGCACGGCTGGGGATTGGCCTATGCGCTGGCTTGGCTGTCGGTGTCTGGCGGAAACTCGGTGATGCCGCCCTGGGTACGTCATCAATTTCCCGAGGCCGGACTATTGGTAAAGCGTTTGCGTGATACCGCTTGCATAGCTCCGGCCTGTGCCTGGTGCCGCGAGCGGCACGACGCAAAAAAAGAACTCGCTCGGTGGTTCGGTTTTAATGAATTTCGCCCCGAGCCCGTTGGCGAGGATGGCCGAGCGTTGCAGCAGGCTATCGTCGAGGCCGCCATGCGCGGCGAGCATGTGCTGGGGATATTGCCAACCGGAACGGGCAAGTCGCTGTGCTACCAGATCCCGGCTCTGTCGCGCTACGACAAGACCGGCGCGTTGACCGTGGTGATCTCGCCGCTCGTGGCGTTGATGGCCGATCAGGTGGCAGGACTCGAGGCGCGTGGCATCTCGTCTTGTGCCGCAATCAATGGATTGCTGTCCATGCCCGAACGCGCCGATGTGCTCGATCGGGTGCGGCTGGGGGACCTGGGCATCCTGATCGTTTCGCCGGAGCAGTTGCGCAACCGCACCCTGCGCAAGGTGCTGGCGCAGCGCGAGATCGGCGCCTGGGTGTTGGACGAGGCGCATTGCATTTCCAAGTGGGGGCACGACTTCCGTCCCGATTACCGCTATGTCGCTCGGTTCATCAAAGAAAAGGCGGGAGACGGGGCGGTGCCGCCGGTACTGTGCCTTACCGCCACCGCGAAGCTGGACGTGGTGGAGGACATCGTGGGCCACTTCCGCGACAAGTTGGGCGTCGAACTCAATCTCTTCGACGGCGGCGCCAATCGTACCAACCTGGAATTTGTCGTGGTGCCCACTACGCTGCCGGAGAAGTTAGCCCATATTCATCAAGTGCTGCTCGCCGATCTGCCGCCGGATGCACCGGGCGGCGCCATCGTCTACTGCGCTTCCCGCAAGCAAACGGAGGAGATAGCGAGCTTCTTGCGTGAAAAGGGACTGGCGGCGGAGCACTTTCACGCCGGGTTGCAACCGGAGACGAAGAAGAGCGTGCAGCAACGCTTCATTCGCGGGGATCTACGCGTAATCGTTGCCACAAATGCCTTCGGCATGGGTATCGACAAACCCGACGTCCGGTTGGTGATCCATGCTGATATTCCAGGCTCGCTGGAGAACTACTTGCAAGAGGCGGGGCGCGCCGGGCGTGACCAGCAGGCGGCGCGCTGTGTGTTGCTCTACACCCCGGAAGATGTCGAGCGGCAGTTCGGCATGTCGGCACACTCGCGCCTTACTCAACGGGAGATCCAGGCGATCCTAATGGCGCTCAGGCGCTTGGACCGCAGGAAGCGCATGGGCGGAGAAGTCGTGGCTACCGCCGGTGAGATTCTTGCCGAAGAGGAAGAAGGCGCCTTCGAGCGGGATTCCGCCACCGACGACACCCGCGTGCGCACGGCCATCTCCTGGCTGGAAGAGGCGATCTTGCTCTCCCGCGAAGAGAATCAGGTGCAGGTGTTTCCCTCCTCGCTTCGCGTGGCCTCCGCGGAAGAGGCGCAAGAGAAGCTGGCCAAACAGCCTATGGTCGATGCGTACCGGCGCCAGTTGTTGTCGCTCGTGGATGCGCTTATCGCGGCCGATGCCGACGAGGGCATCTCCACCGACGAGTTGATGGGCGTGTCGGGCCTGAGCCCAGAGAAGGTGCGCGCGGCGCTTTACGACCTGGAGACGTACGGCATTGCGAGCAACGATACCGCGCTGACTGCGTTTGTCCACGCAGGGGTGGAAAGGTCTTCGCGGAAGCGCTTCGAGGAGGCAGTGGCCCTGGAAACGGCGCTGATCGCAGAATTTCGGCAGATAGCGCCTGATCTCGAAAAAGGCCAGACCTGCCGTCTTTCATTGCGGTATGCGGCGCAGCACTTGAAGGACGCCGGATACCCTCAAGCGCTTCCGCAAAAGCTCTGGAGTATCGTCAGGAGTCTCTCGACCGATGGGCGCAGCGAAGACGGCGGAGTGGGAAGCCTGCGCCTGCGCAGGTTGGACGCGGAAGAAGTACAGGTGACACTCCAAAGAGAATGGTCCGCCTTGGACAAGACCGCTCGGCTGCGACGCGCGGGAGCAGAGCGTTTGTTGGAACACCTGCTCGCCTGTTTGCCGGAGGGAATGCGCGGCATGGACCTTCTGGCGGAAACGACTCTGGGCAAGCTCCTTGCCGCTCTCAAAGGAGACCTGATTCTCAAGGCTGAGTTCAGGGAGCCAACCAAGCTCCTAGACCGGGCGCTCCTGTGGCTGCACGAACAAGAGGTAATACGACTGAACAAGGGACTGGCAGTCTTCCGGCCAGCTATGACGATTCGACTTGAACAGGACAAACGCGGTTTTCTTAAAGCGGATTTCGCGCCGTTGAAACTGCATTACGACCAACAGGTGGTCCAAATTCACGTAATGGCGGAGTACGTGCAGCGGGGCCTTCGGGCCATGGCCGATGCGCTGCGCCTGGCGATGGACTACTTTACCCTCGGAAGCGAGGAGTTCTTGAACCGCTGGCTGCCGGACCGCGAGAAAGAGTTGGCTCGCCAGACTACGCCCGCATCCTGGCGGTCTATCGTCGAATCCCTCAACAACCCGGTACAAGAGCGGATCGTTGCCGACGATCGCGAGCAAACCAACGTGCTTGTGCTGGCTGGTCCGGGCTCCGGCAAGACGCGGGTGCTCGTTCATCGGATCGCTTATCTGGTACGGGTGAAACGCGAGAACTCGCGTGGGATTCTCGCGCTCGCCTACAACCGTCATGCGGCGGTAGAGATCCGGCGCCGTCTTGCAGACCTGATTGGCGATGACGCGCGGGGCGTAACCGTGCTCACCTGCCACGCCCTGGCCATGCGGCTTGCGGGCGTGAGCTTCGCCGGGCGGGCGAACAAGTTGGACGACGATGCGTTCGAGGCAGTGCTGCAACAAGCGGTGGCGCTGTTGAAGGGCACGGATTCGGCACCAGAAGAGGCCGACGAACAGCGAGATCGGTTGCTTGCGGGTTTTCGCTGGATTTTGGTGGACGAGTATCAGGATATCAACGCGGGCCAGTATGAACTTATCTCCGCTTTGGCCGGGCGCACTTTGCAGGAGGAAGATCGCAGACTCAGCCTGTTCGCGGTGGGGGACGACGACCAGAACGTCTACGCGTTCGACGGCGCTTCGGTTGAATTCATCCGCCGCTTCGAAGTCGACTATGCAGCGAAACCCGTGTTCCTGACTGATAACTATCGCTCTACCGCCCATATCATTGCCACCGCTAACCTGATTATCGACTCGGCCGGAAAACGGATGAAGGCCGACCATCCGATTACGATTGATCGTGCCCGATCAAAAGCCGCTACCGGCGGCGACTGGCAAAACATCGACTCCGTCGGCAAAGGCCGCGTGCAAGTTCTGCCGGCAGGTGGCGACGCAATGACGCAGGCGGTGGCGGTAATGATCGAATTGCAGCGCCTTTTCGCGCAGACGCCGGACCGGGATTGGGCCGGCACTGCAGTGATCGCCCGCGAGTGGAAATACCTGGAGCCGGTGAGGAGCTATTGCGAGCTCAACCACATTCCGGTGCAGATGGCCGATGAAGAGGCGCCGCACTTCTGGCGCCTGCGCGAAACTCAGGCCTTGGTCGAATGGCTGCGCGCGCACGAAATAAAGCTCGTGGACACCGGCGCTATCGGGCTTTGGCTAGATCGACAATCGGCCGGTCCCTGGTGGCTATTATTGCGCGAGGCGGTAGGCGAGTATGCACTCGAGACCGGCGGGGCCGAACTTCCAATTGGCCACTTCATTGAGTGGCTCGCCGAATGGGGACGCGAGGTGCGCCGCCGGCAGACAGGATTGATGCTGCTTACGGCACACCGAGCGAAGGGATTGCAGTTCAATCATGTGGCGGTGTTGGACGGTGGCTGGGACAGAGTGGGCGAAAATGAAGACCAGGATGCACCGCGTCGGCTTTTCTACGTGGCCATGACTCGGGCCAGGAAGACTCTGACCTTGGCCCGATTCAATGGCGCCCACGCGCTGCTGGATGCTCTGTCCGATAGCGCAAGCGTTCTGCGTCGTGCAACTACCCTTCTACCGGCCCTTTCACCGGAGCTAGCGCGCCACTATGCGCGACTCACACTGCGGGACGTGGACCTAAGTTTCCCGGGCCGTCGTTCCCCCGACCATGCTGTGCATCAAGCCATTTCGGCGCTGAGTGCCGGCGATGCCCTTGAATTGCGAAAGGAGTGGGCGCATTTGGCGCTCGTGGATGGCAACGGCAACACAGTCGGACGGCTCGCGCGCGCCTACGCGCCGCCCGCGGGGAAGAACTGCATAGCGGCCAGCGTGGCGGCAATCATCATGCGGGAGAGGGAAGATTCCGAACCCGAATATCGCGATCGTCTTCGTTGTGAGCGCTGGGAAGTCGTGGTGCCCGACTTGGTGTTTGCACCAGGACCTTGAACGAATCGCTCGCGACCCGGCCGCGGTCGGGTCGCGTGATTAAGTCATCCTTGTCGATACGGCTGCGTCGCCGTTGACAGCAAAAAGTTGGGGTTTAGAGGGTCACAATATCAGGAAGACTCAACGACCTTGTTCGGGCAATCACAATAAGGCCCCCCGTGCCGCAATAGGCCCGCGACATCTTCGCAGCCACTTCGCCGACGCCGTACCTACATCGAGATCGACCCCGCCCTAAACTCGGTCTTGTCGAGCCAGACGTTGACGAGCACCGGCTTGCCGGATGCCGCGATCCGCCGCGCCTCTTCGAGTCCCGCCGCGACTTCCGCATCGCGCCGGATTTCCACGCCCGCCGCCCCGAAGCCCTTCGCCACCTCGTGATAGGCGGTGCGCGCCAAGACCGTGCCCACATCGTCGCCCAGCATCTTCACCTGCTCGCGCGCGATCTGCGTCCAGCCCGCGTCGTTGCCCACCACCGCGATCACCGGNNGGCGCCCAGCGCGAAGCCCGCGCCCACGCCCAGCGTGCCGAACGCGCCCGGATCCAGCCACATGAGCGGTCCGCGCGGGCGCAGGATGTACGCCGCGGTGCCCACGAAATCACCACCGTCGGCGACGAAGATCGCGTTCTCGCCCGCCGCTTTGTCCAGCGCGCGAAAGAACGCCACTGGGTTCACGTGCTCGCCGGAGCCTCTCGCCTGGGCGTCGATTTCGCGCTCGCGCTCGGCGTCGCGCGCGGCGAGGCTCTTGATCCACTCGTCGCGCCGCGCCGTGTCGCCGACGCGTTCGGCCAGCGCGATGATGAAGCGGCCCGCGTCGCCGATCCCCTCGATCATGGGCTTGCGGTTCAGGCGCGC
>PLYG01000240.1:0-257 GCA_003153335.1 Betaproteobacteria bacterium
GATCGCGTACAGCCGGTCGACATCGGTCCGGCCTTTGAGGTCGGTCATCACCCCGCCGCAGGTGTAGTGCGCCGCGGGCACTACGGGAATCGGCTGCACGGTGATGTCGATGCCGTACTCGAGGCACCGCGCATAGATGGTCGGGAAATGCTCGCGAATGAATTCAGCGGGCTTGTGCGAAATGTCCAGGTACACGCAGTCGAGGCCGCGCTTCTTGATCTCGAAGTCGATCGCGCGCGCGACGATATCGCGCGGCG
>PLYG01000240.1:273-3918 GCA_003153335.1 Betaproteobacteria bacterium
TCGGGTGAAACTGGATGAACTCCATATTGGCTGTGCGGCAGCCCGCCCGCCAGGCCATCGCGATGCCATCGCCGCTCGCGGTATCGGGATTGGTCGAATACAGGTAAACCTTGCCGGCGCCGCCGGTCGCCAGGATCGTGTTATCCGCCGCGTATGTCTCGATTTTTCCGGTAGCGTGATCCAGCGCATACAGCCCGTAACAGGTGCCGTCACCTCGTCCGAGTTTGTGCCCGGTGATAACGTCGATCGCGACGTGATTTTCCAGAATGCGAATGCGCGGGTGGCGGGCCACTTCGCGGATCAGTGTCTGCTGGACCGCGAAGCCCGTCGCATCGGCGGCGTGAATAATGCGGCGAAAGCTGTGCCCGCCTTCGCGGGTCAGGTGAAAGCCGGTCTTGTTGTCGTCGTCCCGGGTGAAGGGGACGCCGAGTTCGATCAGCCAGGCGATCGCTTCGCGCGCGTGCTCCACCACGAACCGGGTCGCCGTTTCGTCGCACAAACCGGCGCCCGCGATCAGCGTGTCCTTGACATGGTCGGCGGTGGAGTCGTCTTCGCTGAGCACCGCGGCGATACCGCCCTGCGCAAAGCTGGACGCGCCGTCAGGCAGCCGCCGCTTGGTCAGCACCGCGACATTTTTTTGTTCCGCCAGATGCAACGCCGCCGTCAAGCCGGCCAGGCCGCTGCCTACGATCAACACATCGAATGATTGCAAATCTACTCCTCGTCAAAGCGCGAATCGGTGGACATGCCGTGCGCAGGCTTCCCTAAAGGTTTCAAGTTTAGCCGAAGGACTTGCGGAATGGAGCCCGGCGGATTGCAAGATTTTTGTTTTGCGCGAAACTGCGCAATTTTCGCTTTGGGGCATTGGCAAGAGGGCGAAACAGGTACACAATGCGCCGCGGGTACCAAAATCTACAGGCAACCCGATAATCGCAAACTTGAGCCCCGTGGATCGGATGTCGAACCTCGGCGGACCGAACCCAATGGAGAATGGAGGAGTGACAATGTCGAATCAGAGCGTTCCGCAGAAGTTGAGTCGGCGCAAGATCATCAAGGTTGCAGCCGCGGCCAGCGTATTGCAGTTCACGGGACCTTTTATCATCAAGGCGCGCGGCGAGGATCCAGTCAAGATCGGCCTCGACAATCCGCTTACCGGAACGTATGCCGCGGTGGGGAAGAACGAGCTGACCGGGTGCCAGCTCGCCGTCGATCAGATAAACGCCAAGGGCGGAATACTCGGCCGCAAGGTTGAGTTGCTCGTCGAGGACTCGACCAGCGGCGATGCGGGAACCGCGGTCCAGAAGGCGCGCAAGCTCATCGAGCGCGACAAAGTCAATTTCCTGCTCGGTAACATCAATTCCGCACTGGCGCTCGCGATCGCGCAGGTGAGCAACGAAAAAGGCGTCCTGCACATCGTCCCCGGCGGGCACACGGACGGGATTACCGGGGCGACCTGCCATTGGAACGTGTTCCGCGTCTGCAATAACACGACAATGGAAGCCAACGCGGCGGCAGGACCGCTCATCAAGAACGCTGGCAAGAAGTGGTATTACATCACGCCCGATTACGCGTTCGGGCATACACTGCAGGCGGGTCTCGAGAAAGCCGCAACGAAACTCGGCGGCACCAAAGTGGGCGGCGATCTGACACCGCTCGGCACGACCGATTTCTCTTCCTACCTCATTAAGGCGCAGGCGGCCAATCCGGACGTGATCATCTTCCTCACGCAAGGCGATGACATGGTCAATGCGCTGAAGCAGGCGGTGCAGTTCGGATTGGACAAGCGCATCCACCTTGCCGGCTCGCAGCAGGAACTGGAAGCACTCGAGGGATTGCCGCCGGAGGCGCGGATTGGCACCTGGGTGTTCGAGTGGTACTGGAAGCAGCCAGGCGTGCCGCATGTCGCCGAATTCGTCGCAACGATCAAGAAGATGACCGGCCGCGTGCCCACGGCGCGCACCTGGTTCGGTTTCGCGTCGACATGGAGCTGTGCGCTCGCCGCCAACCAGGCGAAGTCGCTGGACGCGGTCAAGATGGCGAAGGCGCTCGAAGGAATGAAGCTTCCGCCCGAAGTCGGCCTGATGCCGGAGCTCCCGTTCTATCGTGCGGGCGACCACCAGCTTATCGGCACGCTCTACGACGGAACCGCCCAGTCGCAGGGAAGCGAGGCCGACGATCTGTTCAAGGTCACGCAGTTGGTCAAGGGCGTCGATGCGGCAGGGCCGGTCGAGGATTCTGGCTGCAAGCTGACCTGGCCCGCATGACGTCGGCAGACGCCGGGGTCGCGGCAGACTCGACCCCCGGCGCACGTGGCCGATGTGCGGCAACGCGCATCGCAGGATGCTCGTAGGCATGCAATCACCTAAGTCCGAACCCGGCGCCGCTTGGCCGCGTCACGCGGCGTGTGTCGTGCCGGTGAACGTAAAACGTCCGCTTCCAGGGACGCAGGCGAAATGACGCAGCTCATCCTCTTCAATGTCTTTAACGGGCTCATCGTCGGAGCGTTCTACGCGCTGATGGCGCTCGGTCTATCGCTGATCCTCAACTTGAGCGGCGTCATCAACTTCGCCCACGGCGGCTTCCTGGCACTTGGCGCCTACATCGCGTACACTCTCATCCCGTATGTCGGATTCTGGGGCGGTCTCGTCATAGCCCCGCTCCTGACCGCGGCGCTCGGGCTTGTCGTCGAGCGCCTGTTGATCCGCCGGTTGTACGGCCGCGACCCGCTCTACAGTCTTCTGCTCACCTTCGGCCTTGCGTATGTTATCGAGGACGCGACGCGGTATATCTGGGGCCCGCAGAGCCTTCCTTATCCGATTCCCGCATGGCTCGCTACGCCGCTATCGAAAGATCTCTTCTTCCTCACCGGGTACCGATTGTTCATGGTCGCGCTGGTCGGACTGGCGGTCGGAGGACTGTTCCTGATCCTGCAGCGCACGCGGCTCGGTATGCGGATTCGCGCCGGCACACTCGACCTCGAAACAGTCTCGGTACTCGGCGTCAACGTGCGCATCTTGCGCAACCTCAATTTCGGACTCGGNNGTCGGCGGGCTAGGCAGTCTTCCGGGCACACTGCTCGGCGGTCTCCTGATCGGCGTGGTGTCAGGCATCACGACGGTGTACTTTCCATCCGCCACCGAGGCGGTGATCTACGTAATGATGGGCATCGTGCTGCTGGTTCGGCCGCGCGGCCTGCTGGGCGAGGAAGGGAGGATTCATTGAAAGTGCTGCGCGGACACACCGCAACGCTCGTTGTCTGGCTCCTGCTCTCGACGATGCCGTACTGGATCGGGGCGATCGGTGGTTATACGGAGCTCGCGAGTCGCGTTCTGGTGCTCGGACTCGCCGCAATGGCGCTGAATTTCCTTCTCGGATTCACCGGCGTACTGTCGTTCGGCCATGCCGCCTACTTCGGATTGGGCGCATACGGCGTCGGCATGACGTTGAAATACATTGCGCCGAGCACACCCTTGGCGATCATCGTCGGCATCGTCGTGGCGACACTCGCGGCGGCGCTCATCGGCGCACTGATCGTCAAGCTGCGCGGCGTGTATTTTGCGATGGTCACGATCGCATTCGGCCAGGTTTTCTACTTCATCGCATTCCGGTGGAATTCAATGACCGGCGGCGACGACGGGCTGACCG
>PLYG01000227.1 GCA_003153335.1 Betaproteobacteria bacterium
GTGAGTTGGAACGTATGCTGCTTGAGGCCGGATCGGCGGAGTTTGTGGAACGCGCCAAGGAGGAAGAGCAGGGGCTGGGAATGTTCATACGGTCATTGGTTGGGCTTGACCGTGAAGCGGCAAAAGAAGCGTTTGCAGGCTTTTTATCTGACAACACCGCATCCGCTAATCAGATAGAGTTCATTAACTTGATCATCAATCAACTGACCGAACGCGGCGTCATGAGCCATGCGGCCCTGTATGAATCGCCCTTTGTGGACATTAGCCCGACTGGCCCGGAAGGCATATTTTCCGAAAACAAGGTCAGGCAGATTGTGTCTGTGCTAGCTGAAATACGGCAAAGCGCGGCGGCGTGAGTTGCAGTTAATTGCAGACCAAAGGTACCGGAGTCGATTTGTTTTTGACGTTTAGGCGCGGGCAACTGGGGATTGAGCGTTCATGACACGCCTTACAGTACCAATGATAAACTTCCGCCTGATGTTGCGATGAGGAAAATGTCATGGCCATTGCGGCGTGGTCGGCATAATCAAAGACTATGGACTGTAAAGACCTGCACTTTTCGCACCACGCTATCGAACGGATGTTCCAGCGCGGAATTGATCCGGATGCGGTGGCGCAGGTTGTCGCAAGCGGCGAGGTCATTGCGGAATACCCGGATGACCGGCCTTTTCCTACCACCTTGTTATTGGGGTTCCACGAAGGCCAGCCGGTTCATGCGGTCGTAGCACACGACCCGGCAACCGGTGACTGCCACCTGGTTACGATTTATCGGCCTGATCCCGTGATTTGGGATGAGGCATTCAAGAAAAGGAGAGCGTGATGAAATGCACGATCTGCAAGACCGGCCATACTCACCCCGGTATCACCACCGTTACGTTGCAACGCGACAACACCGTGGTGGTTATTCGTGACGTACCCGCAGAAATTTGCGAAGACTGCGGCGAGTATTACCTGAGCGAACCCGTCGCCCGCCGCGTGTATGCCGATGCCGAAGCAACTGCCCATCGCCATGTAGAAGTGGAAATTCAACGCTATGCGGCGTGAAAGGATAGGAGTTTTTCGTCGGACATAGGACCAGATACGTTCTGGCCCATCCCTTGCTGTCACCTGAGCTGATCGTGGTCAATCCCGAAGATCATTCCGTCGCCGACGTCATTGCACAAACGCTGCAGCGCCATGGCGCGCGGTTTGCATTCGGCATTCCCGGCAATGATGTGCTCGAGTCGGTGCGCGCCTGCGCAGAGGCGGGGATCGAGTTCGTGCTCGCCAAGGCGGAACCCTCGGCGGCGTTCATGGCCGATGCGGTGTATCAGTTGACCGGCGCGCCGGCCGTGCTGATCCCGGCGCTGGGGCCGGGCATCGCGAATGCGATCTCCGGGATTGCCGGCGCCTGGATGGAGCGATCCGCCGTGGTGGTGCTCTGCGGCGAGATGGCGACGCGCAACCTGGGCGTTTACAACCACCAGGTATTCGATCATGTCGCGCTGTGCCGGCCGGTAACCAAGTATGCGGAGCAACTCAATCCGCGGCGCGCGGCGCAGCAGATGGCCAAGGCGCTGGACATTGCGCTCGCCTGGCCGGCGGGGCCGGTGATGCTCAACATTCCGTCGGACGTGAGCAAGTCGAAAGCGGTTGATACTGCGCAGGGTCCGCGCGACCAATTGCCGGCATGCCTGTGCGTGGCTGCGGCCGGGCAATTGCACGGCATGCTGGCGGCGGCAACAAAGCCGCTGGCACTGATCGGCCGGGGAGCGATACATCTCGATGCAGCGAGTGCTGTGGCATCCTTCGTGCATGCGTGGCGCCTGCCGTTCTTTGCCACCTACAAGGCCAAAGGCGTCATCGACGAGTACGACGCATTGTGCCTGGGCAGCATTGGCCTCAGCCCTGTCGTCGATGCGATTAATCTGCGTGCGGTGGCGGAAGCGGACCTGCTGGTCCTGATCGGCTTCGACCCGATCGAACTGCGCGATGCATGGGTCGATGCGTGGCCGGCGGGCAAGGCGTGCATCACCCTCGATTGGGCGCCGACCAACGATCGCGTCTTTCCGCGCGGCCGCGAAGCGTACGGGACGCTGGGCGCGATACTGCAACAACTTGCACCAGTCGGCGAATCTGCAGCGGATTGGCCGGCCGAGTCGCTGACCGCGATTCGCCGTGACGTGGACCACGTCGTGCGTCCGCGCGCTACTGCAGGTGCGATCAGCCCGGCGGCGCTATTCCGCGCGGTCGATCAGCGCAACCGCCCGGACTGGATCATGACGGTGGACGTGGGCGCGCATCGTATTCTTGCGAATCATGTGCTCCGCTGCCGCGTGCCGGGCCAGTTGCTGCAATCGAATGGCCTGGGCTGCATGGGTTACGCGGTACCTGCCGCCATTGCCGCGCAGCTCGTGCATCCCGAGCGCACCGTGGTCGCGATGCTGGGCGACGGCTGCATGCTGATGACGCAGGGCGAACTGGCGGTGGCGGCGGAGCGCGGCGTGCCGCTGATCATCATTGTGCTCAACGACGCGAAGCTCTCGCTGATCGCGTTAAAGCAGGACAAGATGGGGATGCGTTCGCGCGGCGTCGCTTTTCAGCCGCCGGATTTTGCCAGGATTGCGCAGGGCTTTGGCGCACATGGCGTTCGCGTCGACAGTCTCACCGAATTCGAGGCGGCGTTCGATGCAGCGCTGGGCGCGCGCCGGCTGACGGTGATCGAGGCCGTCGTCGATCCGGCCGAATATTGGGAGCAGATGTAGTTGTGGATTGATGGGTGAACTTGCTCCGGCCGCAATTTGGAGGCCGTACGACAATCGTTCAGACTCGGAGACCGTGGTTCAATTCCACAAAAGTGCCTCCACTTCGCTCCGCGTCGGAGATCCTTCGCGGCCGCCCGGTCGGCTGCATTTGATCGCCGCGGCCGCGCTCGCGAAACGCGCGGCAGCGAGCGCCGGCTTGCCTTCGGCCAGCGCCAGCGCGTACGCGCCATGGAAGATGTCGCCCGCCCCCAGGGTGTCGACCACCCGGACCGGCACCGCGGGGACGTGATGCAGCGCGCCATCGACTAACATCGTCGTTCCCTGTTCGCCGCGCGTGACGCCGGCGATTCTCGCCCCGGCCGCGACCGCCGCGCGCAACGCTGACGCCATATCGTCGTGACCGTACCAGTTGACCAGGCCCGGCTCGGAAAATATCGCGTGCTCGGCCAGCGGCACCAGCGCGCGGACGATGGGGACGTCGCCGAGATCCGCATCCAGCACCGATGGCACGCCGGCGTTGCGCGCGGCTTGCAGCAATGCGCGGGCGCCTTCGAGCCAGCGCACGTCGGTGAGCACGGCCGCCGCGCTACCGACCTCCCCGAACGGCAGCCACGAGACATCGTCGGTCGGCACGTCGCCGCGATAGTTGACAATCATCCGCTCGCCCGCCGCGTCGACCATCACCGCTGACTGCGACGACGTGCAGCCGGCGAACGACCGCAAATGCGGGATCGCCACAGCGAAGCGTGCGAATTCGTCGCGGATGATCATGCCGGCGGAGTCGCTGCCGGTGCGGCCCCAGAACTCGACGCCGTGCGTGGCCGCGTCGAGCAAGCGCGAGATGGCGCAAGCCGCGTTCGCCGCCATGCCACCGCCCACCTCGCCAAAATCCAGCGCGCGCACTTTGGTTGAGCCATGCGGCAAATGCGGAACGCGATAGATCCGGTCGAGCGCCGCGTGGCCGAGGCAGATGATGGTGCGCAAGATCAATATCTCATCGACGGCTGTCGCGGGCGGCCTGGAAGCCCCTCAGGAAATCATCTGGTAGTACAGATTCTGCGGATGCCGCGCCTGCGCGAAAAAGAACCAGCGCCCTCCAGGATCGCAGCGGCAGCCAGCGCGCCCAGCGTGAAGACGTCGCGGCGGCGCCCATGATGTTCAGGCTGCCCCGTCCGCGGTGACCCGCGACGAACGCCAGATCGAAGCGAGCGCGCACGAGGCGACGCGGCTGGCGATCGAGTCGGCGCGGCTGGTGAGGATCACCGGCACGGTCGCGCCCAGCACGACGCCGGCGCATTCGGCGCCTGCCATGTACACCAGCGACTTGTAAATCATGTTGCCGGCTTCGAGATTGGGCATCAACAGGATGTCGGCGGCGCCGGCCACCACCGAAGTAATGCCCTTGATCCGCGCCGCGTCCGGCGACACCGCGATATCGAAGCCGAATGGCCCGTCGACCAGGCCGCCGGTAATCTCGCCGCGATCGACCATTGCCCGCAGTTCGGCGGCCTCGCCCGTCGTCGGGATCGCCGGATTGACGGTTTCGAAGGCCGATACAATGGCCAGCTTAGGCGCCGCATAACCCAGGGCGTGCGCCAGGTCGAACGCGTTTTGCACGATGTCGCGCTTGGTGATGAGGCTGGGCGCGATGTTCACCACGCAGTCGGTCGCCATGATGGGGCGAGGGTAGGTCGGCACGTCGAACCAGAACACATGCGACAGCCGGCGTCCTTTGCCCGTCTGCCGCAGCCCGCCGCTGCGTCTTATCACGGCGCCCAGCAATTCGTCGGAGTGCAGGCTCCCCTTCATCAGCGCCGCGACGTCACCGGTCCGGGCGAGTTCGACAGCGCGTTGCGCGGCCAGCCGCGGATCGTCGCCGGAGTCGACCACTGCGCAGCCATCGAGCGCAATCCCCGCGCTTCGCGCGAGCGCGGCAAGCTGCGCTGCCGGTCCGACCAGGACGGGGTCGATCAGGCCGCGTTCGCGCGCCAACAATGCGGCGCTCAGCGATTCCGCGTTGCAGGGATACACAATGGCCGTGCGCAGCGGCGGATAGTCCCGTGCGCCCGCTATCAGTGCGGCGGTTCGTGTATGCGTGTCGAATTCGGGGGGCTGCGTCTCGGTCACGTCCGGCGCCCCTGCGGCGGTGCGCCTCTTCTTGCCGTGGCGGATGCGGGGGCAGCCGTCGGCGCTGCGGTGCTTTTTGGGACCGCTAATTTCGCAACCTTGGCCTTGACGGCTGCCGGTTTGGACGCCTTGCGTTCCGGTCCGGGATCGGCGATCGACCGGCCGAAGGCCAGGGCGGTACGCTGCAATGCGGGCAGCGCCGAGGTCGCGCGGTCTATGGGCAAGCGGGAGGCGGGGGCCTGCACCGCGACCGATCCGCGGACTTTCTGCTTGCTGCGCGGGTCGAAAACAGGCACGGCGATGCAGACCAGGCCGACCAGGAATTCCTCGTTGTCCAGCGCGTAGCCCTGGGCGCGCACCCGCGCCAGCTCGGCCTCGAGCCGGATCCGCGTGGTGATCGTGTTGGGGGTGTAGCCCTTGTATTGCAGGTGGTCGAGCAGGCGGTTGCGCTGCACGGGCGGCATGTAGGCCAGGAACAGCTTGCCGCTCGCTGAGCAATGCAGCGGCACGCGCGAACCGGGCTGCAGATGAAAACGCAACGGCCATGCGGTTTCGACCCGGTCGAGATAGACGACTTCGGTGCCGGCGGGCATGGTGAAGTTGCAGGTCTCCCCCAGCTCATCGACCAGTTGCTGCAGGATCGCATGCCGTACCGCGCGCACCTGCGCGTTGAGCAGTACGTCTTCGGCCAGCTTGGACAGGCGCGCGCCCGGCGCGTACCGCTTGCCGTCGGGCTCCTTGACCAGCAATCCGGCCTGCTCGAGTTGGTGCAGCATCCGGTAGACGGTGGGCTTGGGCTGGTGCACTTCGCCGATGATGTCGGTCAAGGTCAGCGCCTTGTCGGCGCGCGAGACATGCTCGAGCAACGCGATCAGACGCAGCGCCGGGGAGCTCGCGGCGCCGACAGTGTCGGCGGGCGGCGGGGTGGGCCTGGATGCGGTGTTGCGAGTCATGCGAGGCTGAGTGGTAGAGGATAGGCCAATAGTTTATCAAAAAATAGAACAATATGTCGCAAATTCATGATTTCGACTTGCATTCGCCGCAAACCTGTGAAAACATACAAATAATCTCGATCAGCGCGCAGAGGAGTGCATGATGAACAAACCCACGGAAGCCGCACGCATCGTCGTGCAGGGCAAGCAGAAAATGACGGCTTCGGAGGCCTTTGTCGAAACGCTGGTAGCGCAGGGGGTCACCGATGTGTTCGGCATCGTCGGCTCGGCGTACATGGACGCGCTGGACATTTTTCCGGCGGCCGGCATTCGCTTCATTCCGGTCGCGCATGAACAGGGCGCCGCGCACATGGCCGACGGCTATGCGCGGGTCACCGGACGCCACGGCGTGTGCATCGGGCAGAACGGTCCGGGGGTCACCAACTTCGTCACGGCGATCGCCGCTGCGTACTGGGCGCATTCGCCGGTGGTCGCGATCACGCCGGAGACCGGTTCGATGACGCTGGGCCTCGGTGGTTTCCAGGAAACCGACCAGTTGCCGATTTTTTCCAAGATCACCAAGTTCCAGGCCCATGTCAACAATCCGCGCCGGATGGCGGAATTGACCAGCCGCGCCTTCGATCGCGCAATCCTCGAAATGGGGCCGGTGCAGCTCAACATTCCGCGCGATTATTTTTACGGTGAGTACGAATACGAAGTCCCGGCGCCGATTCGCGTCGAGCGCGGCGCCGGCGGCAGCAAGAGCCTCGATGAAGCGGCGAAGGCGCTCGGGGCGGCGAAGTTCCCGGTGATCATCGCCGGCGGTGGCGTGATCATGTCCAACGGTTTTGATGCCGGTGTCGCGCTCGCCGAAATTCTGGAGGCGCCGGTGTGCAGCTCCTACCTGCATAACGATTCGTTCCCGTCCCGGCACCCGCTGGCTTGCGGGCCGCTGGGCTATCACGGCTCCAAGGCCGCGATGAACGTCATCAACCAGGCCGACGTGGTCGTGGCGCTCGGCTCGCGGCTCGGCCCCTTTGGCGTGCTGCCGCAATATGGTTTCGACTACTGGCCGAAAAACGCCAGGCTGATCCAGGTCGACGCCGACGCCAAGGTGCTGGGGCTGGTCAAGAAGACCGACATCACGATCTGGGGCGATGCGCGCGAGGTCGCGGAAGCGCTGACGGCGCGGCTGAAAACGATGACGCTCGCCTGTAACGCCAATCGCCCCGAGCGTCTCGCGCGGGTGCAGGCGGCCAAGGACACGTGGGGGATGGAACTCCAGTCGTGGAACAGCGAAAGCGACGCCTGGAGCAAGGAAGTGGCAGAGGGTTCGAATTACATGCATCCGCGCCAGATGCTGCGCGAACTGGAGA
>PLYG01000175.1 GCA_003153335.1 Betaproteobacteria bacterium
CGCTCCTGCCCGTCAACCACGCGTCGCGCGCCTATGTCGCCTTCAACTCCAAGGTGGAGGGTGCCAACAGCAACCTGCGGTATTACGAAATTCAGAACGGCAACCACTTCGATGCGTTTCTGCCGAATGCGGCGGGTGGCGGCGTCCAGGGCTACGACGCGCTGCTGGTCCCGGTGCACTATTACTTCATCAACGCCATGGACCTGATGTGGGCTCGGCTGAAGAGCGGAACAGTGCTGCCGGCAAGCCAGGTGGTGCGCACAACACCGCGTGGAGGCACGCCCGGTTCGGCTCCCGCGATTACCACGGCTAATGTCCCGAAGATCGCGGCGACACCGGCCGCGGCCAATGCGATTACCGTAGCCGCAGGAGTCATAGGCGTGCCCAACTGACTTTCTTCGGATAACGTTTCGTCAGTGCTGCGCCCCCGGTACGCCGGGGGCGCAGTCATTTACTCAGCGACCAGAGCGCCTCCCGTGGTCGCGTACAATCGAACCAGTCACGAGTGCGAGGCAACCATGCGAGTATTTCAGATCGAAGGCGATTGGGGTATCGACAACCTCAAGCTGTCCGTGCGACCGGAGCCCGAACCGGGACCCGGCGAGGTGCTGGTGCAGATGAAGGCGTCGTCGCTGAACTATCGCGACCTTGTGGTCCCCGATCGCGGCTACGGCAGTCACACTGGCACGCTGCCATTGATACCGGTGTCGGACGGCGTGGGCGAGGTGACCGCGGTCGGTCTCGGCGTGCGCCGCGTGGTCCCCGGCGACCGGGTATGCCCAACATTCTTTCAGAACTGGACGGGCGGCGAGCCAAATCTCGAACGCCTGACGGGGTCGTTGGGCGGCCCGATCGACGGCACGATGTCCGAGTACATGTGCTTGCCGGAAGAAGGGGTGGTCAAGGTGCCCTCGCATCTTTCGGACGTGGAAGCCGCAACCCTGCCGTGCGCCGCGCTGACTGCATGGAGCGCTCTGACCACCTGCTCCACGACCAAACCGGGCGACCGGGTGCTGGTGCAGGGCTGTGGCGGCGTGGCGCTGTTCGCGGTGACGTTCGCCAAGCTGCTTGGCGCGCACGTCACCGTGATCTCTTCCAGCGATGAACGCATCGAGCGCGTCAAGGCGTTCGGTGCGGACGCCACAGTCAACTACCGTGCCGTGCCCGAGTGGGCAAAAGCGACGCGCGAGATCACGGGTGGTCGCGGCTACGACCTCATCTTCGAACTCGGTGGCGAGAAGACACTGCCGCAGTCCCTGCGCTGCATCAGGCCGGGCGGCACGGTGGCGATGATCGGCATCCTGTCGGGCAGCACCATGGCGACTTCGCTCGGTCTGATCATCACGCGCCAGGTGCGCCTCCAGGGGGTGACCGTGGGGCACCGGGACGGCTTCGAGGCGATGCTGCTAGCCATCGATCAGCACCAGGTCAAGCCGCTCGTCGACCGTGTGTTCGCCTTCGAAGAATTGAAGGAGGCGATGGCTTATCTGAAAAGCGGCGCCCAGTTCGGCAAGGTGTGCATCGCTTCCCGTCATTGACGGGTAAATCGGTCAGCGCCACCTTCTTCGCCATTTCAAGGACTGTGACCGGATCGATCTTCACGGCCACTTGCGCAGCCTGAAACCGATGGTTACCCTGAGGCATTGTCATGTCGATGTCAAAAAAGTGTTCCATTAACGCTGAAACGGGCCCGATAATGCGTGATAGTCGTTAACCAGGATCTATTCCCGAACAAGATCGTCGCCGGCTTTGCGTTTTCACGCGAATGCCGGTCTTGCGGTATTTCGAACGGAGGATGAATTGAATTCAAAACGGGTTGGCCGGTTGTTCCTTGCATTGCTCGCATCCGTCATCGCGTCAGCACCCATCCACGCCCGCGCCCAGAATGTAAAAATCACGCCGCTGGGCTCGCACACTGGCGAGTTGTGCGCCCAGGACAGGGCGATGATTCTCGAAGACCCGACCGGCGTGCGGATTCTGTACGATGCCGGTCATTCCGTGACTGGCGCCAACGATCCGCGACTGGGCGCTGTCCATGTCGTGCTATTGAGCCACGCCCACGGCGATCACATGGGCGACCGAAAAATGTCGGCGCAGAACGCTGGTACCTGCGACAAGCCCGACACGATCTCCGCCGCGCCCAATTCCACCACCGCGGAAATTGCCGCCGCGAAAAACTCCGCGACAACGATGATCAATGACATGGGTGTTTTCATCGGCAGGAAAATCGAGAATATCCGCGGCAAGCCCACGGGCGCATGCGCGGACAACATGGTCCCCTACGCCGCGCCTTGCCTGGCCAATGTGCAACTCGGGGGCAAGCGCACGTACAAGACCGCCGGCGCGACGCATGCGGTGGAGATCACCACCGTCCCCGCGTCGCACGCAAGCAACGTAGCGCGCGCGCTGCTCACCGATCCGGAAAGAAAGAATCTCGAAGCGGACGACGTCAGCCTGGCACTCGGACCGCCAAGCGGCTATGTGGTCAAATTTACCAACGGACTCACGGTCTACCTGTCCGGCGACACCGGCATTCATGCCGACATGAAGACCATCGTGCACGATTTTCNNCGCCGTGCTGAACCTGGGGCCCAGTGCCATATCGCCGGAGGCCGCGGCGTTTGTGATCAACGAACTGGTCCAGCCGGCGTCGGTGATCGCCTCACACCCCAACGAAGCGGTGACCGCCGATGGGAAACTGCTGCCTAACTCGCGCACCAAGGCGTTTATCGATCTGGTCAAAAACAGGCCGGTCTATTTGTCGCTCAGCGGCAAGACGTTGGAGTTCGATGGCAACGCGAAATGCGTGGCTGGTTGTTAGAAGCTATCGGCATGTGACCGATAATCAACCAATCCTAAAGGGGGAGTTCGTGAAAAGAAAAAAGGCTGCCGCTATCGTTACTGGCTTTCTGTTGTTCAGTGCGTTTTCGATGCTTGCATCGCAGGCCGGTGCGCAGAACAAGGTCGAAGGCAAACTCGAGGTCAAGGGGAAGCCGATTGCCATGACGCAGGTCTATGCGTACGCCGTGGAAGGGTTCTTCGACAAGAAGAAGCAGGATGTGACGGTATTGTTCTGCGACGCTGCTGTCCCGGCCACGGCGGTGCGCGATTACTTTGCGCGCAAGGCGTTGGTCGACGCGGGTAAGCTGCACTGCGTCCAGCAGGTGATCAACGCCGAAAAACAAGTCATCAACTTCGAGGTGAGGGACAATCGCTTCGGCGCTAGACAGCCGGGCGGCGGGTCCACCGAACATGTATTCGAAGCCAGGACCTTCGATGGCAAAACCATCGCTGGCCGCTCGCGGACGAAGTCGCCGCAAACCTCATTCGATGACGTGCCGTACGCCTACGACATGACATTCAGCGCGGCGATCGAACCGAAGAAGTGAGGTGGAATAGGTACGTCGAGCGTGAGTGCCTCGCGTATTACTACCGCGAAACGGAGCGGCGCAATCGCGTCCGCGTCGAGTATCCACTTCTCCTGGCACTCGCGGGTGTCAGGCGGCTCCGCTACAGTGGCGGCCCTGGCCGAATCGGCCGCGCGCCTGATGCTGTCCGACCTCGACGAATGGCAACTTACCTACCGGCAACGCGGGCTGGATATCCCGGCTTGACGCGATTCGTTGGCGCCAGGAAACCGAGTATCCGGTTGACAAGCGTTCCGTTTGTGCGTTGTACTCGGTTTGCTGCCCCGACGCGGAACGCGGCATCGCGGTTCGCAAGCCGGCGAAAGGAAGCCTTCACGTTGTGTCATACGCTAAAGGAGAAATGCATCATGAGCGAACACATATACAAACACCTGGAGCTTACCGGGTCCTCTGCAACAAGCATCGAAGACGCCGTGACCAGGGCCATCGCCAAGGCCAGCGAAACCGTTCGCAACATCCACTGGTTTCAGGTGGTCGAAACTCGCGGCAATGTCAACAACGGAAAGATAACGTTCTGGCAGGTCACGATCAAAGCCGGTTTCACGTTAGAAGACTGAGTATTGGACCGGGCGGCATGACCCGGCGACAACGTTTTGGCAACATGCGGCAGGTGATGCGCACGCTCTACCGGATCGACGGCTTCCAGGAAACGTACCTTGTCCTCGAGGATTTCGACGAGTAGTTGCGTCTGGCCGAGATCGATTTTGGCGATATTTATGCACAGGTCAGGAACCAGCGCGAACTCGAGCGCGGCGAGACGCTGCCGGACGATCGCGCGATCCGCAGGAGAACGCGCCGCTACCACGACATGAAACGACAGGAGAAAACGAAATGAACTTCAGCAACCGGACTGTCATGGTGACGGGCGCCTCGGGCAACCTCGGCAGGGCCGTGGTCGCGGCATTCACCGAGCTGGGCGCGAATCTGGCGCTGGTGGATCGGCGCCGGGAGAATCTGGAGCGCACGTTCGGCGCGCAGAACGAGCGCCGCTTGTTCCTGATCGCCAATCTGCTCGACCAGGAACAGGTCAACGCCGCGGTAACAAAAACCAGGGAATGCTTCACGCGCATCGATGTGCTGTGCAATATCGCGGGCGGCTTTCGCATGGGCGAGCCGGTCCACGAGACGTCGGACGAAAACTGGAATTTCCTGTTCGATATCAATGCCCGCACGCTGCTGCACGCCGTCCGGGCGGTGGTGCCGCAAATGATCGCGGCCGGCGGCGGCAAGATTGTCAGTGTCGCGGCCTTTGCCGCGCAGAAAGGCGCGGGCGGGATGGGCGCGTACAGCGCGTCCAAGGATGCGGTGATCAGGCTGACTGAAGCGATGGCTGCGGAGTTGCGCGAAAAAAACATCAACGTCAACTGCGTGCTGCCGACCATCGTCGACACGCCGGAGAACCGCACGGCGATGCCGAAAGCCGATCCCGCGCGCTGGGTGGCGCCGGAGGATCTGGCGAGCGCGATTGTGTTCCTGGCATCGGATGGGGCGCGTGCTATCCACGGCGCCGCGCTGCCGGTGACTGGACTCAGCTGATCCGGCGTTATCGAAAGCGACGAGTCTTTGACGGTCGATTGGTGCAAGCCGTCTTGCAAACGAGGAGCCGCTAGCAGGCTGATGAAAAGTGTAGCGAAGATGGCCGGCTGCAAGGCGCTCGGAGCGCAGAAACCGGAGCGTACCTGGGCGTACGTGAGGATTTCGAGCACCGTCTCATTTGGCAAGTGAAGCCGCAGATGGCCACCGCAATAGCTTTTCAACATCCTGCCGGATCTTGTACGCGGTAACTTCTATCTCGACCTTGGCGTCCACCATCAACCTAGCCTGCGTTGTCGAGCGCGCAGGCTTGTTGTCGATGAAGAATTCGGCGTAAACGCGGATGAGGATCCAGAAGTCGCGCGAGTCGTCGAGGTTGAAACTAATTTACAGCTTACCGGATTCTTCCGCGCAGGTCCACGGAGATGTCCGGCGCGCCGGCAAAGGCGGTTTGGGCTATGAAGCAGCCGACTCCATCAAGCGGCCTTGACGCCATCGGCAAAAAGCGTACACTCGTCGCGAGATGTAATTAAATTACACAAAGTGGCAGCGACAAATGTGCCGTTGCCAAAAGCGCTGGCCGGGCGATTGCCCGCTACTCCAAGGAGGACTCATGCTTCGCACAACCATCCGCGGCGCACTGTTTCGTCGCGCCCTGCAGTCCTTTCGCACCGGTATCGCGATCACCGCCATGGCCGTGTCCGCGGCGATCGCCGTTGCGGGCAGTTACGCACTGGCCGCTCCGCCGAAAGGCGGCGCCGCCAATATCGCGATGATCGGCGAGCCGCAAACGCTCGATCCGATGGCCTCGACCGCCGATCTGGTCGGCACGATCATGCTGCACGTTTACGAACTGCTGTATACGTTCGACGCCAACTGGAACGTGGCGCCGATGCTCGCGGAGAGTCTTCCGGTAATCTCGAAGGATAGCCTCGTCTACACGATCCCGCTGCGTAAGGGCGTCAAGTTTCACAACGGCAAGGAGATGACCTCCGACGACGTGCTGGCGTCGCTGAAGCGCTGGATGGAGTCGGCGCCGCGCGGCAAGGCGGTCG
The DNA here is from genome assembly GCA_003153335.1 of Betaproteobacteria bacterium. GTDB lineage: Bacteria > Pseudomonadota > Gammaproteobacteria > Burkholderiales > Casimicrobiaceae > PALSA-1005. Next base: position 6,017 of record PLYG01000175.1, read on the forward strand.
CCAAGGAGATCAAGAGCCTCGAGGCCAAGGGCCCCAACGCGATTGTCATCACGCTCAACCGGGCCTATGCACCCCTGCTCGCGCACCTGGCGCTGCCGAACGGCTTCGCGGCGATCATGGCGAAGGATTCGATCGCCACGCCGCTCACCCAATTCATCGGGACCGGGCCGTACATGTTCAAGGAACGCAAGCCCGATCAATATGTACAACTGGTTCGCTACGAGGGCTACAGCGCCCGCAAGGAACCTGCCAGCGGCTATGCGGGTCAGCGCGAAGCATTGCTCGACGAACTGCGCTTCGTTCCCGTGCCCAACGCGAACACGCGGGTCGAAGGATCGCTGTCGGGCCAGTACCATTTCGCGGATCTGTTGCCGGTCGAATCGTATGCNNTTCCGTACCTGGTGCTGAACACCAAGCAGGGACCGCTCGCCAATGTAGCGTTGCGCCAGGCGGTGCAGGCGGGGCTGAATGATGCGGATATGCTGGGCGCCGGTTTCGGCGACCCGAAGTTCTACAGCGCCGACGCCAACCACTATGCGAAGAACACCCCGTTCTACTCGACGGCGGGGACCGAAAACTACGGCAAGGGCGATGCAAAGAAGGCTGCGGCGCTGGTCGCGGCCGCCAAATACGACGGCACACCGATCAAGATTCTCACCAGCCAGCAATATGATTTCCACTACCGGATTGCGCTGGTGATGGCGGAAAATCTTAAGGCTGCCGGATTCAAGACCGATATGCAGGTCGTGGACTGGTCGACGCTGATCCAGCGCCGCAACGATCCTGCGCTCTGGGATATTTATATCACGCACTCAGCCGTGCTGCCCGAGCCCACGCTGACCCCGCCGCAACTCGGCGACGGCGCGCCTGGCTGGTGGAGTTCGCCCGCCAAGGACGCGGCGCTAGCCGCATTCAATGCCGAAGCGGATCCGAAAAAGCGCGGCGCCCTGTGGGGCAACATACAGTCGGTGGTGTACACCGAGGTGCCCTACATCCGCGTCGGCAATTTCAACAGCGTGACCGCGCGTTCGGCCAAGCTCGACGGCTATGTGGCGATGCCGTGGCCGTTCTTCTGGAACACCGGGCTTCAAAAGTGAGACCTGCACGTTCGCATTGAAGTTCGGCGAGCGTGCAAATCGCGCAAACGTCGTTCCTTCGAGGGTTCGGGCTCGGCGGCTTTGCCGGCGGTGCCTAACCTTGAACCTGCACATGCTCAATCGGAGACTTGGTTGCAGACCCACGGCATGACCCGGTATCTCGCCTCCCGTTTCGCCGGCATGGTGGTGGTGATGC
>PLYG01000149.1 GCA_003153335.1 Betaproteobacteria bacterium
ACCTGGCAGCCTTGCGGGTTGACGCCGGACATCACGTGCTTGATGGCGCCGTCCTTTCCCGCAGCATCCATCGCCTGAAAGATCAGCAGGATGGCATAGCGGTTGGAGGCGTAGAGAAGCTGCTGCAGCGAGCTCAGCTCCGCAACATGCTCGCCAAGGAGTTGTTGATAGTGCTCCCTCGACTTGTACGCAGGCTACACGGTTGTCGGCCACTTCCGGAGGTTGACCTTGTCGCCTTCCCGCACGCAAAACTCTTTCGAATTGATCTTCATCTTCGTCCTTTCGGTGGTCCTGGCCGCATGGGTAGCAATCCATCACTTGGGGGGACGCAATGTCCCCGTCTCACCCGCCTCCGTATGAATCTGGAGCGGCCTGAGTCCGGCTGGCCAAAGCGACGGCGTTCATTCATGAGGAACGAACGGGTGTCGCTCCAGGCGATCCTGAGATGACTGTATACCGGAACCTTCACCAAGTCCAAGGCGAATGCAGGAGGAATGCGAAGGCATGAGTGAGTGCTGATCGGCTGTTAAGTCAAACCGATTTCAGCCGGAGAAAACGGTGGTCGGGTTACTGCTGCGGGGGAACCATTCGACCGCCCCCTCCGGTCTATTACCGCCAGCCTCAGTGGCTATTCCGGCGTAAACGAAATCCGCGTAAACGTCGCAGAAGTTGCACCCGAAGTTATCTCCCCTCGTGGGGTCGCCCGTCAGGAGGATGGTACTCGGGCTTCGCGGGCGTCGGTGCTGAGTACGTTCGACGCCGCCCGCCCGCCCGCCCGAACCGCGGCCCGCCCATCCCGCGAAACCCGGCGCTGCTACCACTGCTTGCCAAATCTCATTAATCGTTTATACTGTTTATACGGTACATACCGTTTAACAGTATTGGAGCAATCATGGCTGCGAAGAAAAAACCGGTTGTAAGGTCGGGCAAACCAGCCGCTGCACCGAAGGCAAAGACGGTCACAAGCAAAGCGGTCGTTCCGACCCCGCCGATAGCGCTTCAAGCCGGCAAAGCGCCGAAATCCGAACCCGTGAAAGCGAAAGACGGCAAGGAGAAGAAGGGTAAAAAGAAGGACAAGAGAATGAATGAAGGCGACAATGCGGCGGGCAGGAAGAAGATGGTGCGCGACAGTTTCACGATGCCTGCACCGGACTACGCGCTGATCGGCGTGCTGAAGGTGCGCACGCTGGCATCGGGCAGCGCCGTCAAGAAAAGCGAATTGTTGCGCGCCGGACTGGTGGCTCTCGCGGCGATGTCGCCTGGACAACTGATCGATCTGATATCCTCGATGCCTCAGGTCAAGACTGGTCGGCCCGGCAAGAAGAAGAAGTAGGCCGGCTCAGAACTCGAGTTCGCCGTGCCGCTCCGCCCACAAATCGTTCGCGGTGCGCCGCGCGGCCTCTGGTTCTTCACCCAGCTCGAACCAGTCGCAGTCCGGAAGGTCTCTGTGGACCGCCTGCAAATCATCGAGATGTTCGGAGTCGGTGTCCCTGCGCGCGCCCCGCAGGTGCGTATTGGCTTCGAGCAGAAACTTCAGAATTTCGACTTGCATCGCAACCTCCTTGTTTTGTGGCTTGTGCGTGGAGTATGCCCGTCCAGATTGACAAAATGATGACAGTGCCGCCAACCGGGTTGCGCAGACGATTCATCGATTTGTCATCGTTCTGACACGCAACTGACACGGCGCGCGTCTAGCATTCCCGCCATGAGCAGCGTAACGGAAGCGTCGGCGGAAGATTTGGTCCTCGATCAGCGGCGTGCCGGCACCACACGCGACGACAGCTCCCGCCTCGCGGCCAGAATCGCCTCAGGCAATGAAGAAATCCGCCAGGCGCTGGCGCTTCGCTATCAAGTCTTTAGCCAGGAAATGGGCGCCAGGATCGACGCCCGGGACGGACTCGATTGCGACGACTTCGACGCCTACTGCGAGCACTTGATCGTCGTGGATGAGGATTGCTGGCAGGTCGTCGGCACCTACCGGATTCTGGCCCCCGACCAGGCCCTGCACACGGGAGGCTACTACGCGGAGGCCGAATTCGATCTCGCCGAACTCAGGCGTCTGCGGATGCCGCTGGTGGAAATCGGGCGCGCCTGCGTCCATCCGGACTACCGCACGGGCAGCGCCCTGATGATGCTGTGGTCGGCCCTGGCGCAATACATGCACAGCCGCGGCCATGACCACATAATCGGTTGCGCATCGATCGGCATGACCGATGGCGGCGGCAACGCCGCCGCCGTGTTTGCGGGCCTTTCGGCCCATGCGATGACCGACCTGCGCCGGCGGGTCATTCCCAAGAATCCGCTGCCGCTCGAATCCATTGCGCCCGCCGCGCAAGCTGTCGTGCCACCGCTGCTGCGCGGCTACCTGTCGCTCGGCGCGCAGATTGCGGGGCCGCCCGCGTGGGACCCCATCTTCAACACCGCGGACCTGCTGGTCTTCCTGCCCATGTCCCGGCTGCCTGCCCGCTACGTGCGCCGCTCTCTCGGCCACCCATTGAACGGGTGACGGCGATGCCCGCCGACTCGCCGCCGACGCACCATCGCGCCATCTGGATTTCCGATCTCCATCTCGGCACGCAAGGGTGCCAGGCCGGGTTGCTGCTCGACTTTCTGCGCCGGACCGAGTCGGACTACCTGTACCTGGTGGGCGACATCGTCGACGCCTGGCAGCTCCGGCGGCGCTGGTACTGGCCGCAGGTGCATAACGATGTCCTGCAAAAGCTGATCCGCAAAGCGAGGAAGGGAACCCGGGTCATCTTCGTCCCGGGTAATCACGACGAAATCGCGCGGCAGTTTGGTGCGCTGGCTTTCGGCGGTATCCGCATCGAAAATGAAACCATTCATGTCACCGCCAACGGCAAACGCCTCCTGGTCATCCACGGCGATCTGTTCGACGGCGTCGTCCAGCACGCCAAGTGGCTGGCCCATCTGGGCGATCACGCCTACACCACCGCGCTGAAACTCAATCAATGGCTCAACGGACTGCGCGCTCGTTGCAAATTGCCGTACTGGTCACTCGCCCAGTTTCTGAAGCTGCGGGTCAAGAATGCGGTGCTCTACATCAGTCGGTTCGAGGAGGCCCTCGCCGCGGAAGCCCGGCGCAAAGGAGTTGACGGCGTCGTCTGCGGCCATATCCACAAGGCCGAGATCAGGGTGATAGACGGAATCCTGTATTGCAATGATGGCGACTGGGTCGACAGCCTGACCGCGCTCGTCGAGTCCGAAGAGGGCGAACTCAGCTTGGTCAACTGGCACGGCGCTGTCGTGCAAACCGGGGCGCGGGTCAAGCGTCCGGGAGCATTGCGGCCGACGCCC
>PLYG01000221.1 GCA_003153335.1 Betaproteobacteria bacterium
CCGATTGGCGCCTACGAGCCGCGCTGGTTCATGGCCCCGTTTCATGTGAATCCCGCGGAGGCCGTGCAAATCCATCTCGACTTGCGCACCCGTTACTCGCTGGGCATTCATTGGGGCACGTTCGAGATGAGCGACGAAGCGCTGGACGAACCGCCGATTGTGCTGCAACAGGAGCTGGCGAAGCGGGGCATAGCGCCCGATCGCTTTTTTGTCTTGCGGCATGGAGAGACGTGGCGAGTGGGCGCACCCCTTGCCACCCATTAGCAGATTGTTACCAGACCTGGGTTAGGACAGCTCGCGCAAATCGGCGATGCCCGGCGGCAGCTTTCCTGCGCGTTCCAGGGCAATGATTTTCCGCGCCACTTCGTCGGCCGTTTTCAGCAACCCCTCGGACTTGAACGCGCGAAAGCGCTCGACCTGGGGAAATTGGGCCGCGTCGGCGCCGCGCGCGAAGACCTGCATATCGGTGTCGATGATGCCGGGCGCCAGACTGGTGATCGTGACCGGGTTTGCCGCCGCTTCGACTTCCAGCGCAGCCACCCGCGATGCCATGTCCAGACCAGCCTTGCCGGCACAATACGCGCCCGAGCCGGCGTTCGGCCGCCGGCCCGCTCCGGAGGAAATATTGACCACGCTGCGCGCGGGCACCTGCGTGGATGCGACCAGAAACGCGTTCATCAGCACCATCGCCGCGGTGAGGTTGACCGCGATGTTTCGCTGCAGCGATGCGGCGTCCACCTGCCCCGCAACGCCCAGGGGTTCCAGCATCCCGGCGTTATTGATCAGCACCGCGCGGCTCCAGGCCTCGGCCAACAGGGCCGCGCTGATGCTTTCCGCGGCGGCGATCTGGCCCTCGTTGGTGCCAAGGTCCGCGCGGATGTCGCGCCACGCCAGGATGTCCTTGGGCATTCCCGCGCGGGAACACCCGACCACGCGGGTAGCGGACTCCGCAGCCAGCATGCGGGCGAATGCAAGACCCAGTCCGCGCGAGGCGCCGGTGACGATGTAGAGGTTCATTGGAGGGGCTCCAGCTCGACGGAAACGCAGGGGGGCACAGCATAACCGAACCCATGCGCCTGCGCATGCACGCACATCGGCGCTTGCGCATGTTTGCGTGGGCCCACGCCTGAACGCATGCCAGTGCGGGCGCATGCTCACGGGCGACCGCGCATGCACCCATGCCGGAACGGGCGCATGCCTGCGCGCGCCAGCGCCTGCGCAACTAACGCCAGCGCGTCAGCAATTCGCAATGCAATAGATTGGTGATATCCTATGCGATATGCACAAAGTCGTATTGGACACGTCGGTTCTGGTTGCAGGGCTACGCAGTCGTGACGGTGCGAGCAACCAATTGTTGATGCGTGTGGCGGATGAAACGCTCACTCCATGTGTATTGACGGCGCTGTTTTTGGAATATGAAGACGTACTCAATCGCGCGGAGTTTCTTGATGCGACTGGATTCACAGCGCGGGACGTGAGTCGCTTTTTGTCGGGATTTGCTGCGGCGTCTCATCCCGTTGAAATTCATTTTCGATGGCGTCCGCAGTTGACTGACCCGAACGACGAATTTGTCCTTGAAGTGGCCGTCAACGCGGGGCGTGTGCCGTTAGTTACGCACAACACACGCGACTTTGCGATTGCTACGCGACGATTCAAGCTATTGGTCCTTACACCCGGTCAGTTTTTGCGAAAGTTCAGGTCATGACTACTAAAGCCGCTTACGCACTGAAGTTGCCGCACTCTGTCAAAAACGCTGCACAGCGACTTGCAGCCATCGATGGCGTGTCGTTGAACCAATTCATCGCAGTTGCCGTCGCAGAAAAGATTGGTGCGCTCGAAAGCGCAGAAGCATTTCTGAAGCAACGTGCGGGCAAGGCCAAGCCGTCCGACATGAAATCGATCCTGCGCCGCGCGCCGCGTGGAGAGGTGATAACGTCGGATCAGGCTGCGTAACCTGCGCGAGGCGGAGCACAATGAAGCTTCGCCGCACGAGCTAAGGCCAGTTGCTGACGCTTACGCGACGCCGATGGCGTGCGGATCGAAACTGAGCGGAAGTTCAGGGTTGTCTTGCCTCCACCGTGCCCTGCGAGTAACCTACGGAACCAATTCATGCGGCTGAGCGCTCGGCCCATCCACAGGAGGAACCCCATGTTGCAGCAACGCCCGGACGTGCGGCGCGCGGTCGAAGCGGACCGCGTGCACAAGAGCGTCTATACCGATCCCGCGATTTTCGATCTGGAGATGGAACGCATCTTCGAGCGGGTCTGGATTTACTGCGGTCACGAGAGCCAGGTCAGGAAGCCCGGCGACTATTATACGCTGCAGATCGGGCGCCAGCCGATGATCATGGTGCGTGGCGCCGAAGGTGAGGTCAACGTCCTGTACAACCGCTGTCCGCATCGGGGCACGATGCTGGTCGGCGACCGCCAGGGCTCGACCGGCGAATTCTTTCGTTGCTCGTATCACGCCTGGACGTTTCATACCGACGGCAAGCTGAAGAATATTCCGATGATGGAGTCCGGCTACGAGGGCACGCGGTGGACGCGCGAGAATCCGGACTGCAACGTCAAGCGTGCGGCGCGGGTCGAGAACTATCGCGGCTTTGTGTTTGCCAGCCTGGCCGCGGACGGGCCGACGCTGCAGGAATACCTCGGGCCGGCCAAGATCGCGTTTGACGACATGTGCGACCGCGCGCCCGCAGGCGAAGTCGAGATCGTCCCCAATTGTTTTCGGGTGATTCAGAATTCGAATTGGAAGATCTTCCTCGAAAATCAGCTCGACGCGCTGCATCCGTCGGTGACGCACCAGTCGACCGGTCGCGCCGCGCACGAGGTCGAACTCGACATCGCGAAAAAGACCGGCCACGCGCCGCTGTCGTACCACATGCTCTCGGCGTTCGCGACGGTGACCATCGACCAGTGGGACAATTTCCAGACGCTCAACTATCCGCACGGTCATTGCATCCTGACCGGCTACATGGGCTTGCGCCCGCAGGACCGCGACACGCTGGACTACGAACGCGTGCTCGCCAAGGCTTACGGCAAGCAGCGCAAGGAGGAAATCCTCTCCACCAATATTCATCACGTGCTGCTCTATCCCGGGCTGTCGGTGCAGTCGCCGCTGCAGCAGTTGCGCGCGGTCCGCCCGCTGGGCGTCGACAAGACGCTGACGGAAATCTGGCACTTCCGCCTCAAGGGTGCACCGGAACCAATTTATCGGCGCGCACTGGCCTACTACAACCTGGTCAATTCACCCTCGACCATGATCAATGCCGACGACCTGGAGAATTTCTGGAAATGCCAGCAAGGCCTTACCGCGGATGGCGGCGAGTGGGTCAGCTTTCACCGGCATTACGGGCACGATATCGCGCGCGATGGGATGGTGGAAACCGCGCCCGGCATGGGCACGTCGGAAGCGCCGATGCGCAACCAGATGAAGGCCTGGGCCGAATTCATGGACAAGGCCTGAAGGGATGACGATGGCAACCGGTCAATCCACCAAAAAGCGCAAGGCGGCGGCGAAACCCGGCAACGAGAGCGCAAAACGCACCAAGACCACGCTGCGCAAAAACAGCTCCGGGTCTGCGGCGCACCAGCGCACTGCCTCGGCCCAGGAGGCGAACGCACCGGCGCCAGCCGATGCCCACACGCTGCAACACGTGATCGAACAGTTTTTGTACGCGCAGGCCGAATCACTCGATGGCAAGCGCTGGCAGGACTACATCAATCTGTTCACCGACGAGGGCCACTACTGGATGCCTGCGGCACCGGAGCAAACCACGGGCGAGGGCGTGCCCTCTATTTTCTACGAGGACAAGAACCTGATGCAGGTGCGGATGCGGCGCGTCCAGCATCCGGATGCGTGGTCGCAGCGGCCGCTGTGGGGCACCAATCACCTGGTGTCGAATGTCATCGTCGAATCGGAGAACGGGAAGAAGGACGAGCTGGTCGTGCGCTCGCGCTTTCACATGATGGAGTTCCGCCGCGAGACTTCGCGCCACTTCGGCGGATCGTACGTCCATCATCTGGTGCATACGCCCGATGGATTTCGCATCCGGTTGCAGCGCGTCGACATGGTGAATGCGCAAGGACCGTTCGAGTACGTATTGCAGATCTGGGTCTAAGACCTGAACCACAGGAGAGACAAATGAACAGCGCAACCCGCACGACCGCCGTCCTATTCACAATGGCGACCCTGGCCGCGCTGGCGGCTGGAAGCGCCGGTGCCGCGGACCGTGTCAAGGTCGGCTTTTTGAGCACGCTGTCGGGACCCGGCGGCGCGTTGGGCATCGACATCCGCGACGGCTTCAATCTTGCGATAAAACATGCAGGCGGCAAGCTGGGCGGCTTGGCCGTCGAACTGACCGTGGTCGACGATCAGCAAAAACCGGACGTGGGCAAGCAGGCCGCCGAACGCATGGTCACGCAGAACAAGGTCGACTTCATGACCGGCATGGTGTTCTCCAACGTGTTGCTGCCGACGATTCCCGCGGTGCTCGAGGCTAAGGTGTTCTACATCAGCCCGAACACCGGTCCCGAGGATTACGCCGGATCGAAATGCAATCCTTACTTCTTTGTCGCGTCATGGCAGAACGAAGACGTCCCCGGCGCGATGGGCAAGTATGCGACCGAAAAGGGCTACAAGAACGTTTACCTGATCGGCGCCAACTATCCGGGCGGCAAGGAATCCATCGCCGGCTTCAAGCGCTATTTCAAGGGCGCGGTGGCCGACGAGGTCTACACCCCGATGGGCCAGCTCGACTACGCCGCGGAGCTGGCGACCATGCAGGCGAAGAAGCCCGACGCATTGTTCATCTTTCTGCCGGGCGGCATGGGCATCAATTTCATCAAGCAGTTCGTGGCCACCGGTGCGAACAAGTCGGTAACGCTCTTGCTGCCGGGCTTTTCCGCGGACGAGGACACGATCAAGCCGGTCGGCGCCGCTTTGCTGGGCGCGCTCAACTCCTCGCACTGGGCGCACGATCTCGATAATCCGCAGAACAAGCGCTTTGTCGCCGATTTCGAAAAGGAATACGGGCGGCTGCCGACCATGTACGCGGCGCAAGGTTACGACACCGCGATGCTGATGGATGGCGCGATCCGCGACGTCGGCGGCAAGATCGAAGACAAGGCCGCCCTGCGCAAGGCACTCCAGGCCGCCAACTTCAAGTCGGTGCGCGGTGCGTTCAGGTTCAACGACAATCATTACCCGATCCAGGACTATTACCTGCGCGAAGTGGTCAAGGACGACAAGGGCCGCATCACCAACCGCACCGTGTCGAAGATCATGAGCGCACAGGCCGATCCGTTCGTCGCGCAGTGCCGGATGCCGGGGTGAGCAATCCATTTACCTCTCCCTCGACGTTAGGGGTTTAGCGTGAGGGAGATTGACCATTCATACATTGGCATCTAGTGTAGTGCTTCGTTCTGTTTGGAACTTAAGTTGCGATTAGCGCGAATCACCTTGGCGAGGATGTCATGAGCCTTGGCTGTCCAGACGAAAGGCTTGGGATTTCTGTTATGCACGGCGATGTACTCCCTGATTGCGGCGATCAGTTCCGGGACGCTGCGAAACACGCCGTTGCGCA
>PLYG01000290.1 GCA_003153335.1 Betaproteobacteria bacterium
GTTGATCTCGACCATGAAGCGGTTGCCCACGCTGACCGTGTACCCGATCGGCGCCATCATTGCCGCTCCATGATGAGGGTTGCGCTGGCATGACGCGTTCCAAGTCTGCCGCCCATGCCTTGCGCGAGCGCGATGCTGCAATTGGGCACCTGCACCTTGGAATGAGCCTCTCCACGCAATTGGCGAACGGCCTCTATCACTTTCGTCATGCCACCGCGATTGGCCGGATGGTTGTTACAAAGCCCGCCTCCATCCGTATTGAAGGGTAACTTGCCGATTCCCGAGATCAAGTTTCCGTCGGCGACAAACCGCCCCCCTTCACCCTTTGCGCAGAAACCCAGATCCTCCAGTTGCATCACCACGGTGATGGTGAAGCTGTCATAGATCGATGCGTACTGGATATCGGCGGGAGTGATGCCGGCCTCTTCGAAAGCCTTGCGCCCCGACCAGACGGTCGCCGAATGCGTGAGATCGACCCGCCCCCCCATATGGTGATGGATCGCTTCACCGGCGCCGATGACCCTTACTAGCGGACGCGCGAGGCTGCGCGCTATTTCCGGCCGCGTGACGATCAGCGCGCCACCGCCGTCGCTCACGACGCAGCAGTCAAGCCGATGCAGAGGATCGGAAATCATCGGTGAGTTTATAACATCCTCGACAGTGACAACGTCGCGCAACATTGCATGCGGGTTGTGCTGCGCGTGGTGCGAAGCCGCTACCTTCACCCAGGCCAATTGCTCCGGAGTGGTTCTGAACTCGTACATGTGACGCATGGCGGTCATCGCATACAGATTCACCGTGACTGCCCCGTATGGGATCTCGAACGGTTCATCCGGCATATTGACGCCGTACGTGCGCAACTGGGTACCCGAAGAGCCTTCAGAGCGCGGCCTCCCGGCCAGCGTGATCAGTGCGATGGTGCACTTGCCTGTCGCTATGGCCTGGGCAGCGTGCGCAACGTGGATCAAATAGGATGAACCACCGGTTTCCGTCGAATCGATGTGGCGCACCCGGAGACCCATGTAATCCGCCAGATTCAGACCGCCTAGGCCGGGCGCGTCTCCTGCGCAGAAGTAGCCATCGATGTCATCCTTGCTCAGGCCAGCATCCTCAAGAGCCCCTTTGGCGCACTCGGCATGCAGTTGGGCTACCGATTTCCCCGGTGCTTTCCGGGCCGGATGTTCGAAAGCACCGGCAATGTATGCCACGCCTTTGATGCTCATGCCGAGGCCGCCTTTCCTTCATCGGGCGAGAACATCGGAACCATGGCACCGCCAACGGTCGCCTTGAACACCACCTTGACCCGTTGCCCAATGCGCACGGAATCCAGGTCGCAGTCGACGATGTTGGTGAGAATGGTGACGCCTTCGTTCAGCGACACGTACGCGATGCAGTAGTCGGTTGGCCCACCTTTGCGGGTCACGCTGTAACTGTAGACCACCCCGGTACCGGAGGAATCAACCCACTCGACCGCTTCACTTAGGCAAACGGGGCAGAGAGCCCGGGGGTAGTGATGATAAGCGCCGCACGATGAACACCGTTTCAATAGCAACCGACCCTGACTCGCGGCATCGAAGTACGGCTCGTCTCCCGGATTCATTCGAGGGTCGGCGATATCCCTATCTTGATAAAATGAAGCCATACTGGGCACCTCCTCATACGTCGGTCACTACCGCGTTGACTATTTCATGAAGAAAATTGACTTTACGACGCTGCGCGTTATTGTGCTTATCGCTGAAACCGGCAGCCTCAGCGCGGCGGCCCGGCAGCATTCCCTGACGCTCGCGGCGATAAGCAGGCGGCTGCTCGGCGCGGAGGCGCTGTTGAAGGTGAGTCTCTTCAAGAGAATGTCCAAGGGAGTGGCGCCAACGGACGCGGGGCGCATGCTGGTCGCGCGCGCCCGACAGCTCTTGTACGAAATGGATCGTCTGCATGCTAACCTGAGTGTATTTCAGACCGGTGAAACTGGAACAGTGCGCGTAGGCGGAAATGCCTCCGCAATGACTCAGTTTCTGCCTGAAGAGTTGAGCAGGTTTTCGCATCGTCATCCAGCGATCCGTCTTGATCTCTCCGAACTCACGAGTGACGAGATCATTGCGCGCCTTGCCGATGGAAGACTGGACATCGGTCTTTTTTCGGCCAACGCCGTCCATAAGGGTCTCGACGTGCGGCCCTACCTCAACAACCATCTTTGCGTCGTGGCACGCGACGGTACCAACTTGGCACGCCGCAAGTCCGTGGCGTTCTCGGCCCTGTTGAATCACTCGTTCGTTGGGCTGGAGAGCGACAGCGCGCTCATGCATCTCTTGCGCAGCAAGACTCAGGGTCAGCATCTCAGGGTATCGGTCCACGTTCGCAGCTTCGATGTCGTTTGCCGCTTCGTGCAGGCCGGCATCGGAATCGGAGTTCTGCCAACGAGTTCAGCCGCGCTGTACGCCAGATCCATGAATCTGGTGATCATCCCCCTGACCGACGCCTGGGCGGTATACCCGCTGCTGATCGGCACGCGCTCCGTCGAGACCCTTAACGCGCCGTCGCGATTGCTCTTCCAGTCGATGGCGGGAAGCGCTCCGCAACCCGGCGACCGGTCGTAGCGCAGCACACATGGCACGGGACGACTGCTCATCAGTCGGCTCGTGCGCCGGTCGACTTGACGACAGCGCTCCACTTGTTAACCTCTGCCAGTATGTAGGCCGCGAACTCTTCAGCGGAATTCGGCGCCCAGTCGAAACCGATCTTGGTAAGCTGCTCTTGAACGGCTGGAACCTTGATGATGCGGTTGATCGCCTGATTGAGCTTGGCCACAATCTCCTTTGGCGTGTTCGAGGGCGCAAAGAACCCGATCCACGTGTAGTCCACCATGCCAGGAAATCCCGACTCCAAGGCGGTCGGTACGTCGGGCTGCAATGCCGATCTCGTGGCGCTGGTGATTGCAATCGGCCTCAACTTGCCGCTGGCAAACCATTCGGTGAGACCTGGCGTGGCAAAGGCCGCCGCACCGACCGGCACATGGCCACCTATGACGGCGTTCAGCGCCGGGCCGGCACCGGCAAACGGGATATGTGTGATGTTAATCCCCGCCATCTTGTTCAACAGGTACTCGGCGGTAAGAAACGGCACTGTTCCGACACCTGCCGAAGCATAGGATAGTGGTTCAGCTTTCCCCCGGGCAATTAGCTCTTGCAGAGTCTTGACGGGTACCGACGGATGCACGAACAGAATGGATGGACTGTAGCCGGCATTGATGATGGGCACGAAACTTTGAATGGGGTCGTACCCGGCGTTCTTGTACAAACTCGGATTGATTGCAAACGCCGTGCTTGTGACGAGAACCGTGTAGCCGTCCGGTTCCGCGCTCGCGACCTGCCGCGTGCCGATGTTGCTTCCAGCGCCGGGGCGGTTCTCGACCACCACCGGCCGGCCCCAGTCGTCGGCCAGGTGTTGACCGATAATGCGGGCGATTACATCCGTGCCGCCTCCCGGCGCAAACGCCACCACGAATTTGATCGGCTTGCTCGGATAGGTATCAGCGTTCGCCACAGCGGCGAGCAAGAGTCCCGCGGCCAAGGCTGCGATACGTGAAAAAAATTTGGTCATTGTCTTCCCCAGAGTATTAAGGCGATGGGCTTTCCCTCTTGTTCAGCCGACTAGCTGAGCGTTTGCATGTCGACCGCGCGCGACCTCAGAGTTGGGTCGGACTTGAGCACATGCTTGGCTACCTTGAACGTCGGGGTATGCGGCAACTGGTCGACAAAAAGAATGAATCTCGGGACTTTCATGGCGGCGAGACGATCCGCGCACCACTCCGCGATAGCCTGCGCCGTCACGCTCGCGCCTGGACGCGCCACGACGGCCGCGAGAATCTCTTCCTCGCCCATCTCGGACGGAACCGGAACGACTGCAACTTCCAATACATCCGGATGCGATGCGATCACACGGTCGATCTCGGCGCCGGCAATGTTCTCGCCCCGCCGGCGGATCATGTCCTTCTTGCGCGTCACGAAGTAGAAGTAGCCATCCGTGTCGCGTCGCATCAGGTCGCCCGTCATGAACCACTCGTCGTGGAATGACGCTCGCGTCTGCCCTGGATCCCGGTAGTATCCCTTCATGACGATGGGGTGCTTGACCCACAATTCGCCGACTTGTTCCGGCGCCAAATCGATGCCGTTGTCATCAACGATGCGGCATTGCGCCCAAGGGCGCGCAGGGTCCGGATGGCAACCGACCGGCCCCAGGCTGCCCGGTTTGCGCTGGCCATGGTAAGGGTTGCAGATGATTCCGGGAATTTCCGTCATGCCGAAGCCGTTTATCAGGTTGTCGATCCCGAACTCTTCCCGAAAACATTTCTCCTCTTCCGGCCGCGCTCCGTAAACTATCCTGATCTTGTGCTCTGGCCGGAACTCGCTGCGTGGGCGCGCCTTGAGGATCAGACCAATAGTGTCGATAAAATTGACTTGCGTTGCCCCGGTGTCGACCGCAATTTGCCAGAATGTGCCAGCGGAAAACTTCTCGCCGACGATGATGGTCGCACCGGCGGCGAGCGTTCCTGCAAGCGAATAGAACAGGGCGTTGACATGGAACAGCGGAAGCACGGTGAGCAACCGCTCTGTGGGTTGCAGCCACAGGCGCGCAACATTGGCTTCGCCGGAGGTGACGAAGTTGCGCTGGCTGTGCATCGCTCCCTTGGGGAAGCCGGTCGTACCGGACGTGTAAATTATGACGCAGGTATCATCTGCGTGAGCCGGCGCAGGCAGCACGCCCTGTGGCTTTTCATTGATGAGGCGCATGAGGTCGGGGGCGTCGATGTCCGCGCTCTCGAACAACACAAACCATGGGGTAGGTGCAACCGGCTGGCAAGCCTCACGCACGACAGGCAACAGGTTCTTGTCGCACGCCACAGCTGACACGCCCGCGTGGCGGAAGATGTAGCCGGCCTCCGCCGCTAGCAGATCGGGATTGGCGGGAACCATGATGGCGCCAATGCGTGCGCATGCAAACAGCATCAGCAGGTGACCAATGTTGTTCCTGGCCATGACGCCTACGCGATCGCCGTGACCAATGCCGCGCGAGACCAGCAACTGCGCGGTAGCAAGATAGTCTCTCTTGAAGTCGTCGTACGACCACGACCGATCCCGGAACACGACGAAGGGGCGCGTATTGCCGGCCAACCGGCTGTCGTAAGTATCGCACAGCGTGTAGTCGTGCTCGCGATACGACTGGAG
>PLYG01000307.1 GCA_003153335.1 Betaproteobacteria bacterium
CCAGATGACGCGGTTGCAGGCGCGCAGGATCAATTCGCGCGAATGGCTGGCGATGACCAGAATGTTCGACGCCTGGACCAGTTGCGCCAGCCGCTCTTCGGCCTTTTGCTTGAAGCCTTCGTCGCCGACCGACAGCCATTCGTCCATAAGCAGGATTTCCGGCCGCACGATGGTCGAGACCGCGAACGACAACCGCAAATGCATGCCCGACGAATAAGTGTGCAGCGGCATGTCGATGAAATCGCCGAGTTCAGAAAACTCGACGATCTCATCCATCCGGCGCCGGATTTCGGACTTGCTAATGCCGAGCAGGACGCCGCGGAAAAAAATGTTTTCGCGCCCGGTCGCTTCGCGGTCGATGCCGAGGTAGATGTCGATCAGCGAAGTGACCTTGCCGTCGATGCGCGCAGTACCCGCCGAGGGTTCGTAGACGCCGCTTAGCATGCGCAACAGGGTGCTCTTGCCGGCGCCTTTATGGCCCACCAGCCCGACCCGATCGCCGTCGCGTATGGTGAGGCTCAGGTTTTCCAGCGCGCGCACTACCACGTAGCCGTGGCGGTCGGCGTTGAGCCGGCCGCCGGTGGCGACTTCGATCAGGCGCTTCTTCAGCGACCGGCTATTCGCGTTGTAGATCGGAAAATCGACGCATACGCCATCGAACCGGATGAAGGCCATGGCGCTACAACCAATACGCGATGCGCCGCTTGAATCGGCCGAACAGCAACAGCGCCGCGCACCATCCTGCGAGCGCAAGGCCGAGCGCGACCGCCCAATTGGCGGCCCTCGGCACCATGCCCAATAGCGGTAGCCGAACAATTTCCAGCAAGTGGTAGACCGGATTCAAGTCGAGCAGATACAGCGCCGCGCGCTGCGGCAGCATGCTCGGCATTCATATGATCGGGGTCAGGTAGAACACCACTTGCACTGCGCTGGCCACGATCTGCGGCAGGTCGCGATAGCGCGCGCACAGTATGCTCAGGATCAAGGCGGCCCAGGTCAGGTTGAGCACGGCCAGCGCAAGCCCGGGAAGCGCGAGCAAGGCTTGCCACTGCACCGTCTTGCCCACTGCCAGCAGCACCAGCGGCAGGATCACTAGGTTTTGCGCCAGGATCAGGAGAATGCGCCAGATCACGCGCAACACGTGCACGAACAGCGGGATCGGCAATTGCCTGATGATCGATTCGGCGCTGATGAAGCCGCTGCAGGCGTCGGTCACCACCGCTGCGATCAGATTCCACACGATGATGCCGATCGCGAGAAATGGTACGAATTCCGAGGCCGCAGACTTGAAAATCTGCCCGAACACCAGAGCGATGGTGCCGATCGTCATGCCGGTGCTCATGGTCAGCCAGAACGGCCCCAGCGAAGACCGCCGGTAGCGCTGACGCACGTCTTGCCTTCCTAGCATGGCCACCAGGGGATAGCGTGCGGCCGCAGCCCTTATGTCGGACAAAGCTATAATTGCCTAGCTTATTTGCATGGTAGGATTGATTGATCGACGAGCCCGCATTCTAAACCGTGCGGCGGCGACTTTGGACGCCGGGCAAGTGTAGGATTTGAATCTCGACAGCAGGAGTCTTTCTGGCAAGTTTCGATGTCCCTTCAACCAAGCGGCCGTGCGCGTTCTTCACCATCGTCGCGCGCAACTACCTGGCTTATGCGCTCACGCTTTGCCGCTCCGTCGCGCAGCAGCATCCCGGCGCCGCCATCACGATCTGCGTGTGCGATGCCGCGGAGCAGGACGCGCAAGCCCTCACCAGGGATTTCGCAGTCATTAGCGCCGACCAACTGAACCTGCCGAACACCGAACAGTTCGCCTTCCGCTACGACGTAATCGAATTCTGCACGGCGATCAAGCCGTTCTGCTTTCGTTGGCTGTTTGAACACACCGACGCCGACCGCATCGTCTATCTCGACCCCGATATCCTGGTGTTGTCGCCGTTGAGCAAGGTTGCCGAGCTGTTCGACCGCGGCGCCTGCGCCATCCTGACGCCGCACCTGACTGCGCGCGTGGATGACGGCTTCCGTCCGAACGAACTCAACATGCTGCGCGTGGGCGCCTATAACCTCGGCTTTATCGCGCTGGCGCGCGGCTCGGCAAGTGCGGCCTTGGTCGACTGGTGGTGCGACCGGCTCGAACGCGGCGCCGTGGTCGACGTCCAAAACGGCCTGTTCACCGATCAGAAATGGGCCGACCTGATGCCCTGCCTGTTTGAAGGTGTCGCAGTGTTGCGCGACCCCGGTTACAACGTCGCGTACTGGAACCTGATGCACCGGCGCGTCGCCCGCCGCGACGGAAAATGGTATGCGAACGAGGCCGAAATCGCTTTCATTCATTTCAGCGGAATCGACCCCGCCAATCCGGCTATCTTTTCCAAGCACCAAAATCGCTACACGCTCGACTCGTTGAAACAGGTCGGCGAGCTGAAGCCTCTGTATCTCAAGTATCTCGAATTGCTGGTCGCGAACGGCCATGCCGAATCGAACAAGCTGCCATACCGCTTCGACTTTTTGGCCGAGGGCACGCGCATACATCCGGTGATGCGCAGCTATTTCCGGCGCCACCTCGATGGCGGCGCGGCAGCGGCGGACAAGCCCTTCTCGTACCTGAACCGCGATTTCTTCAACCAGGCCGAGCCGTCGATCGAAAGCAACGGCTTGATTTCGCGCTTCATGTACGGCCTTTACCTGCACCAGCGCGAATTGCAAGGCGTATTCAACTTGAAGGACATTCCGGGCCGGCGGCGCTACGCGGAATGGTTCGTCGACATCGCGAGCGTGGTGTACAGCGTTGACCAGGCGTTCATAACGCCGGTGCGCGCGCGGCTGTATGCGGCCACCGAGCAGCCGAGCGCGCGCGCCTCCTGGCGCGGCCGCCTGAAGACGTGGCTGTCTGTGCGCGCGCAACAGGCTTACCGTTGGAACCCCAGGCTGGCCCTGCGCGTGGCGGAGCGCTTGCCGGCGAGCTTGGTGACGGGTTTGCGCACCAACTTCATGCTGTACGGCACTGGCGCCGGCGAGCAGCCGCACGGCCGCGGCGGCGCCTTGCTCAGAGCGCACCAGAATCCGGGCACCACGCTGGTCGGCTATGCCAACGGCGAGTTCGGGATCGCCGAAAACATGCGCTATGCGGCCAGCGCGTTGCGCGCGGCCGGTTATCCGTTCGACGTGTTCGGCGTCGCCCCCGGCAGCGGATACAGCGAAGCCGAATCGCACCTGGGGCGCATCGCGGTTGAACAAAGCACCAACCCGATCCAGTTGTATTGCGTAAACGCCGACCAGATGCGCCACGTGCTGGCGAGCCTTGGCGCGGAACGCACCGCCGACGCCTACCGCATCGGCTACTGGTTTTGGGAATTGGCGAAATTTCCGCGCGAATGGTACGGCGCATTCGACACGATCGATGAAATCTGGGCGCCGAGCCGCTTCATCCAGGATGCGCTGTCACGGGTCGCGGACAAACCGGTGGTCCATATGCCGGTAGCGGTCGACTTTCGCATCGGCGGCCTNNGCAAGAATGTGCAAGCCGTGATCGACGCGTTTCAAGACGCCTTTCCCGCCGCCGCGGACGGGGCCGGGCTGGTCGTCAAGACCGTCTACGGCGCGCGCCATCCGGAGGCGTTCGAGCGGCTACGGGAGATCGCCGCGCGCGACGGGCGCATCAGGATCATCGACCGCGTGCTGCCGCGCGACGCGATGTACGGCTTGCTCGACGCCTGCGACTGCTACGCCAGCCTGCATCGTTCGGAAGGGTTCGGCCTCGGCCTGGCCGAAGCGATGCTGCTCGGCAAGCCGGTGATCGGAACGGGCTATTCCGGCAACATGGATTTCATGAATGCCGACAATAGCTGCCTGGTCGATTACAAGCTGGTGCCGGTGCCGCGCGATGCCTATCCGTTCTTCGACGGACAGCAATGGGCCGAGCCCGACCGGGCGCAAGCGGCGCGCCACATGCGCAAGCTGTACCAACAACCGGAGTTCCGCCGCGCGCTGGCGGCGCGCGGCCAGGCCCAGATCCGCAACGAGCATTCGTATGCGGCGGTCGGGCGTGCCATGGCCGAGCGGCTGGAGCTGATCCGCGGCCGCCATCGGTGAAGGGCGCTGCGCATCGAAAGGAATCATCATCGTCAAGTTCATCTGCATCCATCCGCGCTTTGCCGGACTGACCAGCCACCATTTCAGCGAATCCTACGGCTTGAAGCGGGAAGTCGAGCGCTGCGGCAGGGAATTCCGGGGTCCACCGATCGAGTGCTGGCGGGCCGATCTACGTCATCGCCAAGAAACGTCTGAACGTCTTGGCATCGCCACAGCTTTTAATGAATATTATCGAGGTCAACGTGTTTGAGCCCCCCCGATCGATCAATTCGTCGCTGACACGATACTGAATTTCGCCGGCCACTCCCTTGATAACCAGATTTTTGTTCTAAAATCTACCCAACAGACGTACTAACTTCCATGAATGCTCACCAAGCCCCGTACCGAATCTCACTGGTGATCCCGGTGTACCGCGGAGAGAAAACGCTCCCGATGCTGATTCAGGAGCTTACGCCATTGACGAGCGTGGGTACGACGCCTGCCGGTAATCGCTTCGTAATTTCCGAAGTCTTGCTCGTTCATGACGGGGGCCCCGACCGCTCCGACCTGGTCATCGAATCTCTTAGTGTCGAGCATTCGTTCGTGCGTCCCGTGTGGTTGTCCCGGAATTATGGGCAGCACCCCGCAACTCTGGCCGGCATGGCAAGCGCAACTGGCGATTGGGTCGCAACCATAGATGAAGATAGTCAGCAAGATCCGGTGGACATCGGACGCCTTTTAGACAGTGCCTTGGACGCGTCGCTCCAACTGGTGTATGCTCGGTCGACCAATCCGCCGCCTCACGGTTGGCTTCGAAATTTTCTGAGTCGAACCGCAAAATTTGTCGCCTCCAAACTACTTGGCGATGGCGAGTTTGGTTACGTCAATAGCTTCCGGCTGGTCGATGGTGAAATTGCGCGGACTCTGGCGGCTTATTGTGGAAATGGTGTCTATCTCGACGTAGCGTTATTCTGGATCGCAGGACGCGTGGGTCACTGTTCGGTACGGCTAAGAAACGAGTTGAATCGCGGAACGGATCATTTATCTGGATACTCGTACATCAAGTTGTTGTCGCATTTCTGGCACCTGCTCCTGACGACTGGTACAGGCCCGCTGCGGTTAATTACGCTGGCAGGTTTGGGCTCAATGGTACTCGCTATCGCCATTGCCACCTATGCGCTGTATTCCAAATTCTCCAATCAAGTGCCCATCCAAGGCTGGACGTCACTCATAGTCGTTATTGCCTTCTTTGGCGGAGGCATTCTGACCGCGCTTGGTGTGATGGCCGAGTACCTTGCAGTAACTATGGGCATTGCCATGGGCAAACCATTGTACGTTATCGGCACCAAACCCACGCGGCCGGCAGTGCGCCGATGACAGTCGCTTGGGTGGTGGGAAGTGGCGGCCTGTTAGGTTCAGCGTTATGTCGCGCGCTACGCCGCGGCGAGACCGCGTTGTTCTCGCCTGCCGGGTATTTCAGCTGGACTAGCGAAATCGAACTCGTGCCCCAAGTTGCAAAAGCTGTTCAGGATTTCGCCGCTCGCGTCGTCGGCGCCAATCGTTGGGAAATATACTGGGCTGCGGGTGTGGGCGCCATGAGCAGCGCAGAAACCGCGCTTGCGGCAGAAACGCGAATCCTGTCTGCGTTGCTGCGCCTGATCGAGTCGACTCCGCTCTTGATGGCTATGCCTGGCGCTTTGTCTTTTGCTAGTTCTGCTGGCGCGATCTACGCGGGATCATCTGATTACATTGTCACGGAGAATACGGTCCCCGTTCCGACAACTGCGTATGCCCGGGAAAAACTTGTACAGGAAGAAATAGTGCGCTCATTTGTGCGTGCCAACGGCCGCGTATCCGCGCTGATTGCCCGTTTTTCCACTCTGTATGGTCCGGGGCAGTCACTCGAAAAGCAGCAGGGGCTTCTCACGCATATTGCGCGCTGCACTCTTAAAAACATACCTGTGCGAATTTATGTGCCCTTCGACTCAATTCGCGATTACATCACCTCCGACGACGCAGCAGCCAGGATGATCTCCGCATTGCGCGCGACCATCGGGATCCAGCGACTTCAAGTAAAGATAATCGCCTCCGAGCAGCCCGTTACGATCGCCAAAATTATTGCAACGTTCGGAAGTGTTGCGCGACGCCATGTACGCGTGATCACGAGCGCAAGCAAACTGAGCGACATCTATCCCCGCCGGGTTTGTTTTCAATCTACGTCGGTTCCAGTCGATAGATCGTCGCCAAGAACGAGTCTTCTCATCGGCATTGCCCAGGTCATGGCCTCAGAACGCGTTACCCTCATGCGTAGCTGGCACACATCAGCCAAATGAACTTTCGTAGCCGCCATGGCATGACCACGCTTCCGGAGCAATGCCGCAGCTTGCACGCGTCAGGTGAGTTTCGATGCCGCGGCCCAGGCCTGCGTGCCGGTAGGCAAGGACCATCCGCGTGCCCGAGTAAGCCAGCGTGGCTGCGGCAGACGCATGGATGAAACGGAATTCGACGGATTTGCCGATGAATACGAGGCCATGCACAAGGCCAGCCTCGCGATGTCCGGCGAAGACGCCGGCTTTTTTGCTGAATACAAGATTCGGGACATCGCTCAAGAATATAGCCGGTATCCCAGGTCGGAAAGTATCTCGGCGAAGGTGCTCGATTTCGGATCGGGCAATGGCGGCACGGTGCCGTATGTGCATCAGTATCTTCCCGGCGCGCACTTGACCTGCGTGGATGTCTCCCGGCGCAGTCTGACGCTGGCCGAGAAACGGTTTCCGGCGTTGGCGCAGTACATCCATTTCGATGGAATGCACCTACCGTTTCCCGCAGAGCATTTCGACATCGCCTACGCGGCTTGCGTGTTTCATCATATCGACCACGCTGAGCACGTTTCACTCTTAAAGGAACTACGCAGGATTCTCCAGCCAGGCGGCTGTTTGTTCGTGTTTGAGCACAATCCATACAATCCATTGACCATGCACGTCGTCAACCGGTGCGCGTTCGATAAGAATGCTCGATTGATTCGAGGCGCCGCCATGAAAAAGCGTTTGGTGGCTGCTGGGTTTAACAGCACCAGGATTCGTTATCGGATTTTCTTTCCTCACGTGCTGCGGGCAATGCGACCATTGGAAGCGGCTCTCACGTGGTTGCCGTTGGGTGCTCAGTATTGTGCGCTGGCGCGCAAATGACATTCGATCGTGTCCACGAAGCGGGGAGATTCCTTACGGTCGGCATCGCAAGCGCCGCGGTAGGCTTGTTCGCAATTTACGCGGTAAAACGGTTCTTGCATCTGGGCGACCCCACCGCGAATGCGTTTAGCCGACGCTGCCGGCTTGTTGCTGAGTCTTGCACTGAATAGTCGCTGGACATTACCTGCCGTGGTTGGTAACCATGGTGGCCTGCGCAATGAATCTGGCGACGATTGTGCGCTCGATCTTGTATCTCGGTCTGAAGGGCTATGTCGTGTATAGGAAATTCGCCCCCCTTTCTTTCACCAACCGCTGCTCTATGCCAAATCTTTCGCGACGCATGGCCCGAAGCACTGAGTTCCTGGTTGGCACACATCGCGGGTTCGGCGCGACGGCTCATTGCTGCAGCAGCAGGGCTCGCTGTCGGGGAGTCAAATGACGTTTCAGTATCCGTTGCTCGGGCCGGTAGGAGGGCGCGCCCATGCCAGCGAACAGCGGGTCACCGTACGGATCGGCCAGCAAACGGTATGTTCCTTGACGGGCATCGAAGTCCATGACGACTAGGCTATCGTAGGGGAACCGGTCGGCCGGGCAGGTCCCGGCCGCGAAGCAGTCCGCCTGATTTTCGTGCCAGCACTCGAGGGCGTCCGCCGCGGCCCGGCAGCCGGTGCCACGATCCGGGGCCAGGCGCAGGCCATGGATAGCCGGATCGTCGTAGAGCAGAATCAGCCAGCTCTGCGTGAGATAGTCGGCCGCAGTCGCCAGGTACCGCTCCATCGGCGCTGCGCTGCGCAGGATGATCCCGGTGCCCGGCGTCACGGCGGGTGCGTTTGTGACGATCGACATTAGTTCCTTCTGGTGCAACCGCCAGGTCGAAATCAGGAGGTCCTGGCGCTCCATGCCGCCCCAGACGCCGAAGCCAACGAACAGCGTCGGCACGAGCAGGAATCCGGCGGCGCCACGAGGCCAGCGCCGCGCTGCCGCGCCGACGAGAATCGCCACGGCAAGGGACGCCCAGATGCGCGAGAGGATGTGAGTTCGATAGTGAACCTCCGCCATCTGAACGTTGGCGTACGCAGCGTTCGCCGCCAGCGCCATGATCGCGAGCCCGCCGATCAGGAGGCCGGTGCGGGCGAAGCCGGGCGCCGGATCTTCCGGGTCTGTCCTCTTCAGTCGCAGGGCGAACCAGGCCGCCCCGAGCGCCGCGGCGACCCCGCTGACCCAGATTGGAATCACCGCTGGCGGCAGCGAATACCAGACGGGCCGGGCGAAGGCCCAGCGCCAGGGAGCGAAGTTCTCGCCCCAGAGGCTGGCGGTGCGCAAGACCCGCTCTGCCACCGGCATCGAATGCACGGCCACGGAGGCATAACCGGAGGGGTCGTGCAGGAACAGCCACTCCAACCGGGCGGCTGGAGCGAGAGAGAGGCCCCAAGCCAACAGCACGAGCAGCAGCCTGCGCCAGGAGCGCAGGCCGCCTCGCCAGAGCAGGACCAACGGTACGAAGGGCAAGGCCGGGATCGCGACGTCGAGGGTCCAGATGCTGATCGTCAGGGCGGCGCAAGACAGCCCGAGCCAGCGCAGCCGGAGGCGCTCTTGGTAGCACAGGGCGCAGCCGACGGCGAGGAGGAAGGCGAGCGCGGCGATGTTGTAGCCGAGCGCCGTGAGATTGTCGGTCAGGTAGTCGCTGGTCGCGGTGAGCGTCAGGCAAATGGCCAGGAAACGTGTCCGCCGCTGCGCGGGGAGCAGCAAGCGGGTGATCCAACCCGCGGCAAGGGCTTGGCCGAACCAGACCAAGCCGAACATCAGGTGCAAGGTAAGCACCGGACTCGCGGTGGCCAGCGCGAAGCTGAAGGGCAGGGAGTAGAGGCGCCGCACCGGAGAAACAACCGGTGTAAACAGGGCAGCAAGACCCTGATCCTGAAACCCGCGCGCCAAGCGCAACAGCAGCGTGTCGTCCTGGAACAGGCCCCGCGCCGGAACCGTCAGCCCCCACACCAACACGAGCAGGACGAGGTAGAGCGCGCCGTCGCCGGCGCGGTTTGACGTTCGCGGGTTTGCGGATTCATATGGAATGACGTTGACGTTCATCTCGACTTCGATCCACCCGTCCGGTCAGGTTCCGGCCGTTCGACTGTTGCCCGTTGTGGATCCGGATCGCCATCGGGACGAGCTTTCGGCGGCACCTGCGGCGGAGTGACAGATGCGCTCGCGCCGATGCGTTTCTGCAGAGCACGCAGGTCGGCGGCGAGCTCTCTCAGTTTTTCGCGCATGCAGGACGTTTCGGCGCCGATCTGCTCCTGCGCGGAACTCTGCTGGTGGAGTATCGCCGCGTGCGAGGCCCGCTCGCTGCGCGATTCGCGGCACAGCGAGCGCAAGGCGGCGAGAAAGGCGCGGTCGATTGCGCGCTGCTGCACCCAATAGACGCGGATGCAACGGAGCACCAGGCGGCGCAACGGGGTCGTGAGGCGCGGCATCGGCGAGGGAAGGTCCGCCCGTGGCGCTCCGAGGAGCGACTCTGCGGCATTTGCTTCCGCTTCGAAGTGAGCGAACTGCTCCCCCGATGACGGTTGAATCGGTTCCATCTTCACCTCTCCTGGTCGAATGCGACGGCTCTGGTCCAGCAGGCGGCGCAGCAGCGGCCCTCGTGCGGACGGTCCGTGCAGCGCCGCGATGTCGGCGCGCGCGCGCGCGCCCACGGCTGCCGCGCCGTTGCGGTCGGTGTAGACGCGCGCCATCTGCTCCGCGGCGGCCGGGATGTCAGGGTCGGCCCAGCGCGAGTCGGATGGATACGGCGGTGCATCGTCGCCGATCTCGACGATCCGCCCGGGCACTGGAAAGCTGTTCGACTCGTTCGCAAACTCGAGCGTCGATGAATACGCCGTGCTGATGACGGGCTTGCCGAGGGCCATCGCCTCCGCGACCGTCAACCCGAAACCCTCCGAACGATGAAGGGAAACGTAGCAGTCGCAGGAAGCGAGCATCGAAAAGTAGTCGTCGCTCGTGAGGTACGCATCGCGAATGACGATGTTCGCGCAGCCTCCAACGGTGGCACGCAGCGCTTCGTTTTCCGCCGCGTACCGTTCGGCATTGGTGGTCTTGATGTAGAGCACGGCGTCGGCGCGATCGGGGAAGGCCTGGCGAAACGCGGCCACGGCCGCGAGCGGGTTTTTCCGGCGGAACACGCTGTCGTAATCGAAGCAGAAGAGAAACAGGAAGCCCTCCGGCATCCCGAGCTCGCCGCGCGTGCGCCTTCGTACCTCTGGTACCACGACGGGCAGCGGGAACGCGTGGACCGGTTTCATGAGGGTGCGAGCCAGTGCCGCGGCCGTGAAGCTGCTGATGCCCCAGACCTCGTCGAAATGGCACTCGCTCCCGGCCATCGCGAAGGGAAGATCCTCGACTTCCCATGCCCATAGACCGATGTTGCGCGCGGCCGGCAGTAGTTGTCCTCGCATGCTCTCGAAGAACAGCCGCACCTGGTCGGCGTTGACGCAGATCAGGTTCGTGTCGAACGAGGGAGCAGCGGTGCCGAGGTCCCGGAACACGTGTTGCTGCCGGCTGGCTGTGTGCTTGAACGGCACGACCGCGTAAGGAATCCTTTCCGCAGCCAGCGCGGCCACCACTGAGCGGACGATCTGTCCGGTACCGCTCTCGGCGAAGACATAGCCGTAGACGTTGACGCCCGGGGTCAGATCCTTGTCGGGCGCGGCACGCGTTCGGACCTCGGGAGGGGCGGGAGGAATGAGTTGCGGAGGAATGTCGTGCTCGAGAATGCCTGTTGTCCGCACCCAGTGTAGGAATCGCTCCGCGTCGACGGAATCGATACGCGGAAAGGCGATGCGCAGGTCCGCCCGGTCGCTCCAGATCTCACCGAGATAGGCGGGGACGCCGGGCGCGTGCGGTGAAGGCCGCAGCAGGCGCTGGACGACGTCGTCGGCTCCGGCGAGTGAGAACGGATTCGGAAACGACGGTGCGCACCCTTTCGCTTCGTCTTCGAGATACACTTGGCGGAGCACCTTGCGCACCCGCGCGTCCAGAGGCAGTCCGCCGGCGGTCACTGCGAAGCCGTACGGAGACGCGCAGCAGTCGGCGAAGCCGGCCTCCTCCAGCGCGGCGGCGTAGCGCTCGCAGAGCTCGGCGAGGAGCGGCCTCTCGCTCAGGTGGATGCGGAGCATTGCATGCTGATGCTTCGAGAGAAGGTGCGGCGCGCGGGGAGAAAAGCCGCTGTAGTGGAAGAAGCGCAGCGGTTGGCCGTTGACCAGGATGCGGTCGCCGCCGCGCGTCAGAACGCGATGTGGCAGATTCCAGTAGGCGACGTTGTATCCGGGATCCTTGAGAATCCCGGGTGCGAAGAGCGCAGGCACGAAATCGATCCAGCGCTGGTCGACGAACAGTCCCCGGGCCGTATCGTTGAGGCAATCGCGCCGCAGGCGCTTGCGCCACCACGGAAGAAACATCTTCGCCGCCTCGGCGGAGAGCGCGAGAAAGCCGAGGTTGTAGATGCCCGCGAGCAGAAGGTCACGTTCGTCCGGACGCTTGCCATCCTGCGGCAGCGGCTCGGTGACGTGAGGCGTGAGGAGCATCCCGTGCTCACGCGTGAGCGGCTCAAGAGATCCGAGAGAGTCAAATACCTCGATATCGGGATCGAGATAGATCGCCACCGACGCGCCGCGGTCGAAGAGATACTCGAACACCCACGGCTTCACCGCCGTGGACAGTTCGGTGACATCGTAGATCGCGGCCATCGTGTAGAGATCCGACAGCGGATCGAATGGAAGCTCGTCCGCTCGAATGATCTCGAACGACGGCTCCGGTGGGATGCTGCGGTTCGGATCATCGAGAATGAGCACCTGCAGCCGAGTACCGGGATTGTGACGTGCGAGACTGGCCGCAAGCACGCGTGCGTAGGCGAGATAGTTGCGAGCGATGATCGTGAAGACCCGCGTCGCTTCCGTCAGCGAGGCCTCTGGCGACGCGACGGACACGGCAGGTGTGTTGGTGAGTGGCAGGTTTCGTCGTCCGGCCAGCTCTTCTTCGCGAGCCTGCAGTACGAACTTGACCGAGGCCAGCTCCTCGTCGCGAGCCGCCAGGACCGGCTTGATCGAAGCCAGCTCGGCATCGCGTGCGGCCACGATCTCCTGCACAGCCGCAATTTGCGCTCGCGTGCCGACGGCGAGACGTTCGATCTCCGTCTGAATCGCATCGCGGGATACGCGCAGAGCTGCCGCGTCGTCGAAGAGCTGCCGTCGCTGGACGTGCCCCGCGATGAAGATTTCGGCCGCACGCTCGGATACAAGATTGCGATGCTTGTCGTAGACGCGACGCAGCGTCGACGGATAGTCGGTCCGGCGCAGGAACCGGTGGTGCAGTGAGTCGGGACGGATGCGGTACTCGAACGTCGGCCGTGGAATGCGAACGAATCGCCAGCCGCGCTCCAGCGCGCCGAGCCAGAAGTCCCAGTCCTCCCAGTCGGCGAACGCGACGTCGTAGCCATTGCAGTCGCTCCAGACCGTGCGTCGCACGACGGCACAGGCGTCGATGTAATTGCTCCAGAGTAGTCGCGGCAAGTCCAGCTCCGGGACGAGGACGTCGCCGCTGCGCGCACCGAATTCGCGGCGATCGCCATAGGCCACGCCCGCGGCGGGATCGGCATCGAGCAGCGCGACCGCCTCTTCGGCGAAGCCGGGTAGAAGACGGTTGTCGGCATCGAGCGGAAGGAAGTAGTCGCCGGCGGACTCGGCGATCCCGCGGTTGCGGGCGGCCGAGAGACCGGAGTGCGGCTGAAGGATCACGCGATGCCCCGCTTCACCAAGCGCGGCGAGCACCTCGCGCGTTCGGGACTGCGTCGAGCCGTCGTCGACGACGATCACCTCCGCCGCGGCCGCGTTGCGCTCCACGCTGGCGACGGCATCGATCAGATAGTCGCCATCGTCGCGGCACGGAATGACGACGGAGAGACGCGGTTGCATTGCGGGTCGACGCACACTTTTGCTCGAAGCCGCTTCCCACCGGCGATCATTGCCGAGGTCCGCGGCATCGTCGAGCGCGCCCAAGAGGTCCATTGCCTGCGCGTTCGTGTAGCGCCAGAGGCGCGGTAGCGGATCGTCGTCAGGCAGCGAGACAAACGAGCCCTCCGCATGGAGGGTGGCGAGCGTTCCCGCGTCGGCCTCCAGGCGCAAGCGCCGGCGAATCGTGGCGGCGAAGGTTTCGGGGTCGCGGAGCAGCCGATTGGTGCTGACGAGCAGCGACCGATTGGCGTGACGCCGGTGAAAGTCGAGGATGCCGCGGTTGTACCGCGACCAGATGCGTGCCGGGTAGTCCGGATGGGTGAGCCAGATGTCGGCGCCGGTGCGCAGCATCGAGTCGGCGACTTCCCATGGATGGCGATAGAGGAGTAGAAAGTGGGCGTCCTGTCCGAGCACGTGGTCCCAGAAGTCGAGCAGCATCGACGTGCGCGGGTCCTTCCAACCCCACGAACGCCCGGCGCGATCACGCGCGGCAACGAGTGCGGCTGCCGCGTCGCGATATGCCGGTACCTGCCCGGCGTCGAACGTCTCGCTTTCCGTCCATCCCCAGTCGCGATGGCCATCTTCCGGCGGAGTGCAGGCGAAAAGGATGCGGCGGTTGAGCTCCAGAACATCGACATCCTCGAAATAGCCGGCCGGATTCCCGCGGTCGGCCGGCACCAACCGGTCGCCCATCGCGACGTTCCACGCCTCGAACAGCGAAGCGACGAGCGACGTGCCCGACCGGTGCATGCCGGTGACGATCAAGCGCAGGGGAGGCCGCATCGGCCGGCCCGGGCTTTCTGGTTCACGGTTCAGGAAATTCTCCATAGACATACGCTTCTCGCGTGCATTGTAGTAGTCTCAGGCCTCGTCCCGTTATGGTGCAGAAGAGCAAGGATGATGCAGGAAATCAGCGCAGGTGACCGCGCCTCCATGAGCCCATCCGCCGGTGGGCCGGCCGCGCCTGTGGCTCATTCCGGGGCCGGGGTCCGCAAGCGAGACCGGATGTGGGCGAGCCTCCTGATCGGCCTCTGCTGCCTGCTGGTCTACAACGCCAACCTGCGGTCGATCAGTGCTGGCGACGCCTACCCTGCGCGCTATCTGCCATTCGCGATCGTCCAATACCATACCATCTTTCTCGACCCGGTCGCGAAGGTCACGGCTCAAGGGCGAGGCGATACAGCGTACTGGATGCCGCTGCGGCCCGACGGCCATCGCATCTCGCTATATCCGGTAGTGGTACCGGTGCTCGTCGCGCCGCTCTACCTTCCCGCGGTTGCTTACCTGCATCTGCGGGGTTGGACCGATGCGCGGCTGGATCACGTCGCGAAAGTCATGGAAAAGCTCTCTGCGTCGCTCCTGGCGGCGCTCTCCGTCTCGCTCCTCTACCTGCTGCTGCGGCGACGGGCGACGGCGCCGACCGCACTGCTGCTTACCCTGGCTTATGCCTTCGGCACGACGACCTGGGTGATCAGCAGCCAGGCCTTGTGGCAACACGGGATGGCTGAGCTTCTGCTGATCGGCGCTCTGCTGCTCCTTACCGCGCCGTGCACCGTGCCGCGGACGCTTGCGGCAGGGGTGCTGCTCGGGCTCATCGCCGGCAACCGGCCACCTGATGTCATCCTCGCGGCGGCACTCGGGGTTTACGGACTCTTCTGGGCGGGCCGGCGCAGGGGAGCGCTGCTCGCGGCGGCGGCGGCGCTGCCGATGGTCCTGGTGCTTCTCTACAATCTCCACACGGCCGGAAACGTCGCCGGTGGTTACGGGCTGATAGGCAAGGCCCGCTTCTTCGAGCACGACATGCTTGTCGGGCTGGGCGGATTGCTGGTCAGTCCGACGCGTGGGCTGCTCGTCTTCTCACCCTTTCTTCTCTACCTGGTTCTGGCCTGGCGGCACTTTCCGCGCGATCGCGACGAGCGGCGCCTGACACTTGCGATGAGCGTTGCTGTCGTCCTCCAGATCCTGCTCTACGCCAAGTCCGACTGGCGGAGCGGCTTGTCCTGGGGGCCGCGCTACATGACCGACCTTCTGCCGTTCCTCATCTGGATGCTGGTGCCGGTGGTCGCCGCATTGCGCCGCGTGGGACGAGCGCTCTTCGTGCTTGCGATTGGCGTCGCCGTTGCCATCGAAGCCATCGGCGCATTCTCGTACACCGACTCGCTCGACCTTCCTATCTACGCGGGTGACCCCAGGCAGGGAGTGCACGATATGCGAGCAGCGTGGAACTGGCGGAACACACCGATCATCACCTCGCTGCAGCACGGCCTCGCACCGGCGGAGCTGACGACCGGGATGCGCGGGAGTTTCGACGGCACCGAGACTGGAGGTCGTGCGGCCTCCGAGTTCACCGCCGGCGAGGAGGCGTTCGCCACCGGCTGGGCGCTGGCCGGCGAGGCGACGCCCTGGCAGGTGGCAGTCACGATCGACGGCCGGCAGACCTTCTCCACCCGCGCCTTTTCCGAACGCCCTGACGTGCGCGAGGCGCTGCACGCGGCGAGTCCCTCCGGCTGGCGCATCAAGATCGACACGGCAGGTCTTGCTCCCGGTGAGCACCATCTGAGCGCTTTCGCCTGGGTCCACGAGAAGGGCGAAGGACACTATCTCGCCGAGCGCACGCTGACGGTGCGGCCGGCGCCGGCGGGCAGCGCTGGCGCTGCGCCGGCCGGAGCCGGGAGGCCGGAGGCAGGAACTCCGGAGTTGCCCGCCGACCTCAAGGAGGACTTCAGGAAGGCTGTGGAACGACTTCGCGAGCACCAGCAGACGCCGGGTTACTGGCTCACTGCCTTCACGAGCAAGGCGAGCTTTCATGAGCCGGGTCCGGAAATGAACACCTTTCTGACCGCTCTCCTCGTCGACCTGCTGAATCCTGTAGCTGCCGCCAGCGGTCTCCAAGACAGCCTGCAACGCGCCCGCGCGCACCTTACCAGCCAGATCGAATCCGGCGGACTGGTGCGCTATCACGGTCGGCCTGACGGTCCCGGCATCGGGAACCTCGGGTGCGTCATCACACCGGATACCGACGATACCGCTCTCGTCTGGCGGCTCGCTCCCGGCAGCGACCGCAGCCGGCTGACTGCGGCACTGGCGACCATCGACCGATATCGCACGCGCGAGGGCCTCTATCGCACGTGGCTCGCACCGCGGGAAGCCTACCAGTGCATCGACCCGGGCAGCGATCCTAACCCTGTCGACATCGCCATCCAGATGCACCTGTTGCTGCTGCTGTCCGAAGTACGGCCGCCAGCCGGCCGGGCGCTCTGTAAAGCTCTTCGTCCCGTCGTCGACGAGGATCGGGTGTGGGTCTACTATCGAAAGACGCCGCTGATCCCGATCCTGCGCCTGACCGACCTCCACCGCGCCGGCTGCGAGCTGGAGCTGCCCGAGTCACGGATGCGCACGGACGTTGCGAGCCAGCAGATCTGGGTGTCCGTCGTCCGGCTGCTGGCGGGCAGGTTGACTTCCGGAGGCGCACCGCCCGACACGGTGCTCATCCGGGCGGTGCTGCGTGAGCTCGCCAGGGACGACTTTGCTCTCATACGAATGAATCCGCCGCTCCTCTACCATACCGACCTCACCGCGAAGGTCTTCTCTGGATACTCTTGGTCCGAGGATGTCGGGTACGCCCTCTGGCTGAGGCTCTATGACGAATATGAACACGCCCGATGAAGGACATGTCTCCTCATCCGGCCAACATCACGAGCCCGATGAACGCGAACAGCAATCGATACCGTCGTTGCATCCACACCGCGGTCTCGAATCCCAATCCACGCTGGAGCGCTCGCAGAGACCACGCGAGATGCAAAAGCCACAGGACAGGGCTCCACAGCAACAGCCTGGGCAGAATGCCAAGCGCGGCCATGGTACCGACTATCGCATAAGCGGCGGTAAAGGCGAACAGGCTCGCGAGAAACGTTCGCCGACACCCGAACGCTACGGCACTGGTGCGAATCCCGTTGAGAAGATCACCCTCGTAGTCGCGCACCTCCTGGTTGAGATGGCCGGCGGCAAACACCAAACCAAAGAAGAGACTGATCATGAGGCCGCGTGCGTCGAGCGGGCGGGATAAGGTGTAACCAAGCAGGAAGTGCAGCGCGCCTCCGAGCAGGTGATCGATCGACGCCACGATTGGCGTGCTTTTACCGAAGCTCGGCGAATACGAGTACAGAAGGCTGAGGACTGCGATCGCGGCGCCAATCAGTATGGCCGTGCCTCCGACGGCAGCGAAGGCGACATTCGCCAGGATGAGGAGAACGGTCGCAACGCACGCGACCTGACGCCTGCTGATGCCCCGCCGGGCAAATACGAATGCCGCCCGCCGCGGATCACGAATGTCGCTGCTGTGCCCGGCCCAATCGTTGAAGACAAAGACGTGCGCCGTAAGCGCAAGGCTGCCGAAGAGTAGCAAACCCAGCCGGATCACGCCGGAACGTTCGAAGCTGAAGCCGCCGAGCAGGCTACCGAGCACCGGTGAGCCTTGAAGCGCAAGCACCTCCAGCGCTCGAGTGGACGCGAAGTGTCGCATTACTCGCGCGTATTGCCGAAACGGGGCCTCAAAAGTCATGGCAATGGTTGGTGACGCTGGCCGGCTTCGGCACGAGTAAGGGGAGCGAGGAGGATCCGGCATCCGGCAGCAAGGCGTGCCGGTCGCTGACATCCAGCGCCTGCGTTTGCGTCACGCGAGGGTAGCGTCCCCAGGACTCCAGCCGCGCTTCAGAGCCCGACAATGTCAATACCTCCCATCAGGCGAATTCACGCGCCGGGAAATCGACCGCGCCGGTCGACAATGGTAAACCCACTCTCAGTTGGTTTACCATTGAGTTCGGCGAACGGTCATCGCATCAGTTTCCGGGACGCCCATTGCGCAGCATTCACCATACCCACTGTATCAAGAGATTCGGCAGCCGGGCAAGCGCCGCCGAAAGTTTCCGTGCCTTGCGGGGATTGAGTTGACAGCTTGCCCTTGCCAATAGAAAGGTCGTAATGAAATACAGCATGCAAGTCCTGGCGTTGCCCGTGTTCGCAGCCGTCGTTTCGGCGTTTGGCCAGGTACTGCTCAAGTACGCGATGCAGAAGCATGGTCCCATCGTCTTTTCGCCGGGAGGCATTGCCAGCCTTGGCACCGAGCCCAGGCTGGTCGCCGCGCTCAGCCTGTATGCGGTCGCGCTCCTGATGTGGCTCCATGTCTTGTCGAAGATACCATTGAGCACCGCATATCCTGTGTTGGCGGTTACTTATGTGCTGGTCCCGCTGCTCTCCATCGTGTTCTTCGGCGAGCACGTCAATCGCGGGCAAATGATCGGTATCTCCCTGGTGCTGGCCGGCGTAGCGCTGATCGGAGTCTCCGCGGGTGAATGAGCGTCCCAGATCCAGAGCGTTGGTGTTCATCGTTGCCTACGACGCCGCCACGACCATCGCTGCCGTGTTGCAACGAATTCCCCGGTCGATGGCGGGATCCTACGATCTGTCGGTGCTGGTCATCGATGACTGCAGCCAGGACGATACCGCGGAGGTTGCCCGCGAGTTCCTGGGCCGCGGTTTCTGGTGTGCGACGGCGATACTGCGCAATCCGGTCAACCTGGGTTATGGCGGCAATCAGAAACTGGGCTACCGGTATGCGATGGACAATGGCTTCGATATCGTCGCCCTCCTTCATGGCGATGGCCAGTATGCGCCAGAATGCCTGCCGGTATTGCTGCGGCCCTTCGCCGGCGACGACAGCCCCGGCGCCGTATTCGGCTCGCGGATGCTGAACAAACGCGAGGCCTTGAAAGGCGGCATGCCTCTGTACAAGTTTCTGGGCAATCTGGTCCTCAGCCGCTTCCAGAATGCGCTCCTTGGCTCGCACCTGTCCGAATTTCATACGGGCTACCGCGTCTACTCGGTGGCCGTGTTGCGCGAAATACCGTTCGAGCTGAACACCAACGACTTTCACTTCGATACCGAGATCATCGTTCAACTCTTCTTCCTGGGCGCGAGAGTCGTCGAATTGCCGATTCCCACTCACTACGGTGACGAGGTCAGCCACGTCAACGGCATGCAGTATGCGTGGAACGTGTCCAAGGCATCGTTGAAGGCACGTCTGATCAGGCTCGGTATTTTCTACGATCCAAAATTCGCCCTCGGGAGTCTGGCCGGAGCGAATTATGTAAGCAAGTTCGAGTTCTTCAGCACGCACTCCGCCGCGTTTTCACGGATTCCCGGAAACAGCGTAGTCCTCGACCTCGGCTGCGCGGACGGACACTTGTCCGAGAAGTTGCAGCGGGAGAAGAATTGCACGGTTGTATCCGTCGATCGCGAGAGCGGCAGAACCATCCCGGGTTGCACCTATGTTTCATGCGACCTGAATCTCTCGCTGCCGGACGTCCGCTGGCCGGAGCTGGACATCGTCGTGCTGCTCGATGTCATCGAGCACTTGACGAGTCCCGAAGATTTTCTGAACCGGCTGCGCCAGAGGCTGTCGGGCAATGACAGGGTGAAGATCATCGTCAGCTCGGGGAATGTCTGCTTCATCGTCACGCGGCTGATGATGCTGCTCGGCCAGTTCAACTACGGGCGGCGGGGCATCCTGGACATTACCCACACCAGGCTCTTGACCGTGAAGTCGCTGCGCCGGGTCCTGCGTTATGCGTCATTTGAAATTCTGGACCACTGCTACGTGCCAGCGCCGTTTCCCCTCGCGCTCGGCCTGAATGCGTGGTCGAGATTCATGGTGGCCGGCAATCGTATCCTGGCGCGCGTACTGCCCGGTTTGTTCGCGTACCAGGGGTTGTATGTGGTCAGGCCCAGGCCCTCGCTCGAGTGGCTCCTGCAGCGCGCCGTGGCGACCACCGCAAGCGAATCGGACGCAAGCGCGGCCTCGCGCATAGCGGAAAAGGGGTCACGCACGCATTGATTTTCCTGGAGCTTACGGAAATTCCGTCGTATCAGCCTTACAACTGCCCGCCGGTCAAGCCGGAATGCGCATGNNCACGTTTCGCCGACAGACGATGCACCAGCTCGTGGCCGCCGGTATCGCTCTTTACAATCCGGACAATCCGGGCCGACCGGTCAACTCCCCGAAGGCCGTCTATCAGATTTCGCCTTCGGCGCTCGACTTGCTGCGTCGCTACGGCAAGTCTGCGTGGGACGATGCGCTGCACGAACATCTTGCAGAGTACGAAACACTGACGAAGGTGTACGCGAAGGCTCGCGAGCAGGCTCTAATACCAGTTACCGTTGCTGCCGGGAAGACGGTCATGTTGAGCCCCGGTGCGCACTCTGAGCTAATCCGCGCAATCGTCGAATCGTTCGCCCCGCGCTTTGCCCCGGGTGCCGCACTCGTCTATGTCGGCGACACCGGCGACAAGATGGGGTACTTCGACATGAAACTACTCGTGCAGCTTGGCGTCCGTGTTGACTCACACGGCAAGATGCCTGACGTGGTCTTGTACNNACTCCGCTCGCGGGTGGCTCGTTCTGGTCGAATCGGTGACGTCCCATGGCCCCGTCGACGGGAAGCGCCATGCCGAGCTTACGACGCTATTCGCCGCCGCGACGCCGGGCCTTGTCTACGTCACGGCTTTCCCAAGCCGCGCGGTGATGACTCGATATCTCGGCGAAATCGCATGGGAATCCGAAGTCTGGTGCGCGGATGCTCCTTCGCACTTGATTCACTTCAACGGAGACAGGTACATCGGCCCTCACAGGTAGAGGTGTCCACGATCCGCCAAACTCGGTAGACGAACGAACGCGTTCTTCGGTGGTACGGATTTGGGGGGTGGCGAGTGTGCCATTCGTCGGCATTTGCAGGCCCTTGGCGGCAACTTTACGCCGTTTTGCACCGCACCTAGGCGTCGGGTTGCGCGTTGCCTCGCGGATGGCACGGGCGTCCGCAAGCCCGTTGATACGAGGTGTCGAGAAACACGCGCACGCGAGTCAGGGCGTGTCGCCACATACCAACCCGGACGATGGGTGTGACGATGGGTGGGGGTCCATCACGCCCCGCAATGCGATGAGGGACAAGGAACGATGGCGGAGAGACAGGGATTCGAANNCCACTCGGCCATCTCTCCGGAGCCGCGCATTATACCGGGTTCGCAACCATCCGCCGGAAACGCCCCGCGCGCCGACAAAAAAACCAGGGTGTGGCCGTCAGGCCACGTCGCTGGCGCTGGTCATGCGGCGATGGCAGTCGGGGCGTCCCAGCACGTCGGGCCGCAATTCGACACCAATGCCGGGTCTTGCCGGCACTGTGATCTGGCCATGGTCGAGCGGCGGCAGTTCAGTCAACACTTCGCTGTACCAGCCATAGTAGAAAGCGCGAACGATCTCCTGCACAAAGCAGTTGCGCGTGTGCAGCGCGAGGTGGGTCGAGACGGTGAGAACGACCGGACCCGAGCAGTCGTGAAACGCGACCGGAACCTGGTACGTTTCCGCCATGCCGGCAATCTTGCGCGCCTCTGACACGCCGCCGCACCACGACATGTCCATGATCAGGAGGCTGAGCGCTTTCAAATCCAGCAAGTAGCGGTAATCGGCGCGCAGGCCGCGCGTTTCGCCGACCGCGATCGGTGCGCGCGTCGATCGCGCGACTTCGCCGATGGCATCCATGTGGTCCATGATCACCGGGTCTTCGACCCACAGCGGATCGAACTGCTCCAACGCGCGGGCAATGCGCACAGCCATCGGCCGATTCCACATGGAATGCAGTTCGGCCATCACATCCATCTTGTCGCCGACCGCACGCCGGATTTTCTCGAACGGCTCGAGACCCTTCTTCAGGTCTGCGGTGGAGATGAACTGGCCTGACGAGGCTTCCGCCGCATAGTCGAAGGGCCAGATCTTCATGGC
>PLYG01000284.1 GCA_003153335.1 Betaproteobacteria bacterium
GCAGGCCGATCGACGGTTCATCGAGCACATACATCACGCCGGTCAACCCGGATCCGATTTGCGAGGCCAGCCGGATGCGCTGCGATTCGCCGCCCGACAAGGTGTCGGCCGCGCGATCGAGCGACAGGTAGTCGAGTCCGACGTTGTTCAGGAACTGCAGCCGGTTGACGACTTCCTTGACGATCTTGTCGGCGATCTGCGCCCGTTGGCCGGTTAGCACCAGCGCGGAAAAGAACGACTGCGCTTCCTTCAGCGGCAGATGCGAGATCTCGAAAATCGACTTCTGGTTGTCAATCAGGCCGACCTTCACGTGGCGCGCCTCGCGCCGCAACCGCGTCCCCGCACATTCCGGGCACGGCTTGTTGTTCAGGTACTTGGCCAGCTCTTCGCGCACCATGATCGAGTCGGTCTCGCGATAGCGCCGCTCGAGGTTGGGAATGATGCCTTCGAACGTGTGCTCGCGCACCGTGGTGCGGCCGCGTTCGTTGATGTACTGAAAGGCGATTTTCTCCGTGCCGCTGCCGTACAGAATCGCCTGGGCAATTTTTTCCGGAAGCTTTTCGAACGGCTTGTCGAGGTCGAACTGGTAATGCGCCGCGAGGCTTTGCAGCATCGAAAAATAAAACTGGTTGCGCCGGTCCCAGCCCTTGATCGCGCCGCTGCCCAGGCTCATGTGCGGAAACGCGAGCACGCGCTTGGAATCGAAATATTCGATCACCCCCAAGCCGTCGCAGGTCGGACACGCGCCCATCGGGTTGTTGAACGAAAAGAGCCGCGGCTCGAGTTCCTGCAGCGAATAGTTGCACACCGGGCAGGCGAACTTGGCCGAGAACAGGTGTTCCCTGGCCGGACTCTTTTCATCGCCCATTTCGACCGCGATCGCCCGCCCGTCGCCTTCGCGCAGCGCGGTCTCGTACGATTCGGCCACGCGCTGCTTGAACTCGGGGTTCACTTTGAGGCGGTCGACGACCACTTCGACGGTGTGCTTGGTGGTCTTGGCCAGCTTGGGGGTCTCGTCGATTTCGTAGACCTTGCCGTCGATGCGCAAGCGCACGAAACCCTTGGCCCGCAATTCGATGAACAATTCGACGTGCTCGCCCTTGCGATTGACGATCACCGGCGCCAGGATCATCAGCCGGGTGTCCGCGGGCAAGGCGAGGGTGGCGTCGACCATTTGCGAAATGGTCTGCGCCTCGAGCTTGATTTCCGGATGATTGGGGCAATACGGATCGCCGACCCGCGCAAACAGCAGCCGCAGATAGTCGTGGATTTCGGTGACGGTGCCCACAGTCGAGCGCGGGTTATGGCTGGTCGCCTTTTGCTCGATCGAAATTGCCGGCGACAGGCCTTCGATCAGGTCGACGTCGGGCTTTTCCATCAATTGCAGGAACTGCCGCGCATACGCCGACAGCGACTCGACGTAGCGGCGCTGGCCCTCCGCGTACAGCGTGTCGAATGCCAGCGACGATTTGCCCGATCCGGACAGGCCGGTGATCACCACCAGCCGGTTGCGGGGTATGTCCAGGTTGATGTTTTTGAGATTGTGCGTGCGCGCACCGCGTACTCGAATGTATTCCATTGCCCAGTCAATAAAGAATGCGTCCTTGCCTTCGCGACGGGAGCCGGGTTTCCCCGAGGGTCCGCGCGAACAGGGCGAACCTGCTACTATACCCCAACAGTTTGCCGCTTCGCACCCTCCCTCTCCGCCTGAATTGATCATGCCCGGTCCCACTGCCGACGACTGGCCATCGGCCGCTTCGGCCACCAGCGCTCGAATGACACCCACGGAACGCCGCGCGACCGGCGCGCTGGCGGGGTTGTACGGGCTGCGCATGTTCGGCCTGTTCATCATCCTGCCGGTATTTGCGCTGTACGCCGAGACGTTGCCCGGCGGGAGCAATCACACCCTGGTGGGCCTAGCATTGGGCAGTTACGGGCTGACCCAGGCCATACTGCAGATCCCGTTTGGCTGGGCCTCCGACCGCTGGGGCCGCAAGCCGGTCATCGTGACCGGCCTGGTGTTCTTCGCGGCCGGCAGCCTGGTCGCCGCGCTGGCCCACGACATCGTCTGGGTCATCGCCGGACGGACGGTGCAGGGCATGGGGGCGATCTCCGCGGCCGTGATCGCGCTGGCCGCCGACCTGACGCGCGATTCGGTGCGCACCAAGGCCATGGCCGCGATCGGCATCACCATCGGACTCACGTTCGGGTTGTCAATCATCGCCAGTCCGGTGCTCAACGCGCTGATCGGCGTCCCCGGCATTTTTGCCATGACGGCGATCCTTGCGACCGGCGCCATCTGGGTGGTAACCAGTTACGTGCCCAACGCACCGCCCCGCGCAGTTTCCGCAACGGCCGAGGCCAAGGGGTTCAGGGAGGCCTTTCGCGATCCGGTGCTGCTGCGGCTCAACTTCGGCGTGTTCGCGCTGCATGCGTCGCTGATGTCGCTATTCGTGCAATTCCCGCTGTCATTGCGGGGGGCCGGGCTGCCCCCGGCGGAGCATTGGAAGGTCTACTTGCCCGTGATGGTCATCTCGTTCCTGCTCGTGGCGCCGCTCTTCAGCCGCGCGGACCGCCACCGCACTTCGAGGGCCGTGACGGCATTCGCCTTGTGTTGCCTGGCGGCCGCGCAGGCGGTGCTGGCGTGGCTGCAGCCGGCAACGCCGCTGGCGCTGGCGCTGGTGCTGCTGGTCTATTTTGCCGGATTGAATGTGCTCGAAGCGGCGTTGCCCGCGTCCGTGTCCCGGCGCGCGCCGGCAGAATTGCGCGGGGTCGCGGTTGGCATCTTCAGCAGCCTGCAGTTTTTGGGTGCCTTCGCGGGCGCGACGGCAGGCGGCTGGTTGTCGCAGCACTTTGGCAGGCCCGCGGCCTACTGGTTCGGGTTGGGTTTGACCCTGGCGTGGATGGCATTGGCCGCGTCCCAACGCCGCCCGCTATATAATGGCGACACACGAACAAAGGAGACGCCGGCATGGCCTCGTTGAACAAAGTCATTCTGATTGGCAATCTGGGCCGCGATCCCGAAACCCGCTATCTGCCCAACGGCGATGCCGTCACCAACATCTCGGTCGCCACCACCGACACGTGGAAAGACAAGAACGGCGAAAAGCAGGAAAAGACCGAATGGCACCGCGTGTCGCTCTATCGCCGCCTCGCCGAAGTCGCCGGCGAATATCTGAAAAAGGGCAGCCAGGTCTACATCGAGGGCCGCATCGAATACCGCGAGTATGAAAAGGACGGTCAGAAGCGCTACACGACCGACATCGTCGCGAACGAAATGAAAATGCTGGGTTCGCGCCAGGGCGCCGGCGATCCGGGCGACCGCGATCCGGCCTCGACCAGCGAGCGGCCGCCACGCCCGAGTGGCGACACCAGTGGTAGCAGCAATGGCGGCAATGCCGCCCCCGCGAAGAAAAAAGTCGACGACTTCGACGACGATATTCCGTTTTAGCCTGTACTTTCAGATTTTTGTTAAAAGCTGGCCCGTAACGCATACGCTACGGGCCTTTTTGTTGTTTACTTTTTTTCTTCTCGCCGCAGCGGCGCCGGTGGTACGAAAGGTCTGAACGCGCTCTGCCAGTCGCGCCTCAGCAGCACTCGCAAGGCGCTCGTGACTGGTGTCCGAAAAAGTTCAGGAGCTGGGGCACTCTGTTCAGCTCCGATTGCGGCGTAACACGGAGAGGGCCGCGGGATGGGTACTCTTCCTGCGAATTCCTTTCTTATGCTGCCTACCGCACATAGTTCTTGTTGGATCGCGCCTACACTGCTTTGACATTGATTGAAGTTGGCCGCTAGTCCTTGCGCGGACATGTTCTACAGAACCGCACGCCTGGCGCCGATACGCTACCGGCTCATCGATGCCGACCATGGCCTGCAGCACACCTTCTTAAGGGAAACAAATCATGAAACACGCCATTGTCCGTTCACATAAGCAACCGATAGCCTGGGGTGACTTTGAATACGCCGCGCTTCATGACCATTGCGCAGACAATCTTGAGGCCCGCATCAGCGAAAGGATCCTCGATTCCGAGGACGAGCGCATGGCGGTCGAAGTCATCCTTCACAGAATAATCCACGACGTAAGCTAGGCGCACACGGTGTTGCTCAAGAAGCTCAGGCAGCCGATTGGTTTTGACACGATCCTGAAAGGATTTGCGGCATTGTCACTTGCCACGGT
The DNA here is from genome assembly GCA_003153335.1 of Betaproteobacteria bacterium. Classification (GTDB taxonomy): domain Bacteria; phylum Pseudomonadota; class Gammaproteobacteria; order Burkholderiales; family Casimicrobiaceae; genus PALSA-1005. The sequence continues at coordinate 4,178 of PLYG01000284.1, forward strand.
CGCCGGCTGCAGCATGCTGCCGACCATCGTCCCGGACATGGCACCGCACTCGTCCAGGCCGGTTCAACTCGAGGGTGCACGCGGGCCCCTGTCCGCGCAGCAAAGCAAAGCCATCCTGGCCCGACTCAAGAGCCGCGGCGAAGAAACCAGCATCTTCACCCGCCACCTGGCGCTCGAAGAAGGCATCGTCGGCAGTCCGCTGGTGGTGGGCAACAAGGTAGTCCTGCTGCAGGACGGCCCGGCCACTTTTCAGGCGATGTTCAATGCCATTCGCCTCGCCAAAGACCATATCAACATGGAAACCTACATCATCGAGGATGATGAGGTCGGCAAGAACTTCGCCGCTGCGCTCATCGAGAAGCAGGCCCAGGGCGTGCAGGTGAATTTCATCTACGACAGCGTCGGGGCGATCAACGCGCCAAAGGAGTTCTTCAAGCGTCTCACCGACAACGGCGTCAAGGTGCTGGAATTCAACCCCATCAACCCGCTGACGGCGAAGAAGGGATGGGAGGTGAACCAGCGCGACCACCGCA
>PLYG01000544.1 GCA_003153335.1 Betaproteobacteria bacterium
CAGCGCGAGCTGGTCGAGAAACTGCTCGCCGAGGCGCCGGTCATCAGCGAAGGCAGTGCGCCGATCGGTGGCCGCACTGCGGGTTACACCGTGACCGCGCAGTTCGTGCCGGTGCTGCCCCCGTCTCTTGCCGCACACGACGGAGAACCGCAGGCGGCCGTCTTCACGATTGCCTATGCGCTGAAGGGCGCTGAGAAGAAGGACGCGAGCGCTTCGCGAGCGGTGTGCTTCGTCTTCAACGGCGGTCCGGGCTCCTCGTCGGTGTGGCTGCATCTGGGCGCCGTGGGCCCGAAGCGCGTGCGGATCAACGACGACGGCACGATGCCGGTGCCGCCCTACCAGGTCGTCGACAATCCCGATTCGTGGTTCGAGCATTTCGACCTGGTGTTCATCGATCCGCCGCACACCGGTTATTCGCTCACCGCGAGCGACGATGCGAAGAAGAAGATGCTCAGCGTCGATGGCGACGTCGAAGCGCTCGCCGAATGTGTGCGCGGCTGGCTCGCGCGTAGCGGACGCTGGAACAGCGCCGTCTATCTCGCCGGCGAAAGCTATGGCACGACGCGCGGCGCGGCGCTCGCCGACAAGCTGCAGGAGCAGGGGGTTGCGCTCAAGGGAATCGTGCTCGTGTCGTGCGCGATGGATTTGCAGGCGCTGGTGTTTGCTCCGAGAAACGACCTGCCGTTCGCACTCTTCCTGTCCGGCTTTGCGAGCGTGGCGCAATATCACGGCAAGCTCCAGGGAGCGCTAGGGAAGTCGCCGCACGCTGCGCGGGCCGCCGCCGAGGCGTTCGTCGCGGAAGACTATCTGGGCGCATTGCATCGCGGCGCCAAGCTGGACGGCAGGACGCGCCGCCGCGTCGCGCTACGCATCGCCCAACTGACCGGCCTCAAGCCCGCATTTGTGGAGGAGAAGAATCTGCGCGTCGCGGCGAACGACTTTTTCTTCGAACTGATGCGCGACGAAGGACGCATCGTCGGCCGGCTCGATGCGCGCGTCACCGGCCCGATGGCCGCGAGCCGCACGCGGAATTGGGAGTTCGATCCCGGCATGGAAGCGCTGGTGCCGCCCTACACGATGGCCGCGCAGGCGTATCTCGGCGAGCTGGGCCTGCCTCCTGCGCGACGCTACGAAGTCTTTTCGATGGAAGTCAACAAGAAGTGGGACTGGAACCGCTTCGAGGGCAGCGGCGAGCCCGGGCGCGGCAACCACTTCGCGACCACCAGCACCGACCTCTCGCGTGCTCTCCGCCGCAATCCGCACCTGCGCGTGCTGGTGGCGAGCGGCTACTACGACCTGGGCACGCCATACTCGGCCACCGATTGGTCGCTGTCGCAACTCGACGTGCCGGCCGATGTCCTGGCGCGCGTCGAGCATCATTACTACGGCGCGGGTCACATGATGTATACGCGGGAGGCGGATATGAAACAGCTCAAATCCGATCTCGCGGCCTGGCTCGCGCACGCCGATGCTTCCGGGCCGACCTGAAGGCAATCCGCGATCCACGGCCTGCCCGGGCAGTCTAATTGGGGACAGACCACGTNNACGTGGTCTGTCCCCAATTAGACTGAAACGTGGTCTGTCCCCAATTTACCTGCCGTAATACAATTCAGCCCTTCAACCCTGCAGTTCGTCGCTTGGCCCTGGCCTTTTGGATCGCCACCAGCGTACCCTTCCGCCAAATCCACCGACGACAAACGAGTCATGCCTCGCATCAGTTTCCTCCTGATCCCGGTCTTCACGCTCGCGCTGGCCCTTGCCGCCTGCAAGGGACCGCAAGCGCCGCAAAAGGACGCCGCCACAGCGACGCCGCCTCTGCTTCTGGCGGCGGAGGACATCCACACGATTCGCAACAGCGCGCTGGCATCGGGCCCCGGGATTACCGGATCGATCCAGCCGGAGCGCCGCGCAGACTTGCGCGCCGAGGTTCCGGCGATCGTGCTCAGGGTCCTGAAAGAGAACGGCGACAGCGTGCGTCGCGGCGACCTGCTGGTGCAGCTCGACGACACGGCGTTTCGTGACGCGCTCGCTTCGGCCGACGCCTCGAGCCGTGCCGCGGATCAGGCCTTTGAGCAAGCCCAGAGGCAATTCGAGAGGACCAAGACCTTGCGCACTGCGGGCATGATCTCGGCCCAGGGGCTCGAGGATGCCGAGATCCGGCGCAACAACCTGCTGAGCGACCTCGAGGCGGCCAAGACCCGCGTCGTCCAGGCCCGGCAGCAGCTCCAGCGCACGGAGGCGCGCGCGCCTTTCGACGGCCTGGTGAGCGAGCGCAAGGTGTCCGCGGGCGACACCGCCCAGGTCGGCAAGGAACTGCTCAAGGTGATCGATCCGAGCAGCATGCGGTTCGAGGCGATGGTGTCGGCCGATCAGGTGGGCAGCGTCAAGGCCGGACAGGCGGTGCATTTCCGCGTCAACGGCTACGGCGAGCAGGAATTCGCAGGCAAGGTGCGGCGCGTGAACCCGGCGGCCAATCCGACAACGCGGCAAGTCGAGCTGTTGGTCGACCTGGTCGGCGAGAAGCAGCCGAAGTTGGCCGGCCTGTACGCCGAGGGCCGGGTGGAGACCGAGGTCCGCTCGAGCCTGACGATTCCCGCGAGCGCGGTGGTGCGTGATGGCGACAGCGCGTTCGCCTGGCGCGTGACCGACAACAAGTTGAAGAAAGTGCCGCTCGCCATAGTCGAGCGCGATGCGCGCACCGGCGACTTCGTGCTCAAGAGCGGACTCGCCGCGGGCGATCAGGTCATCCGCTATCCGACCGCGCTGCTGAAGGACAACCAGCCGGTGCAGGCCGACGGCTCCGCCAAATCGGCGATGGCGCCCGGCCCCGCAGGCAACTAGGGGACGACAGCCATGTTCCTGTCCGATTTCAGCATCAAGCGTCCGATCTCGACCGTGGTCATCATCATCGCGCTGATGTGCCTGGGGCTGCTGGCGCTGAACAAACTGCGCGTGAACCAGATCCCCGACGTCGAGCAGCCGGTGATGGTGGTGACCATTCCCTATCCCGGCGCCTCGCCCGAGTCGGTCGAGCGCGAGATCGTCAATCGCATCGAAAGGTCGCTGCAAAGCATCCCGCAGGTCTACCAGATCCGCTCGACTTCGAGCGAGAGCACGGCGCAAATTGTCATCATATTCAACTTCAAGAAGAACATGTCGGAGGCGGCCGACGAAATCCGCAACGCCATCGCCTCGGTGCGCCACAAGCTCCCGATCGAAATGCGCGAGCCGATTCTCACGCGCGTCGACCCGTCCGCGCAGCCGATCATGCAACTGGCGCTCTCGTCGACCGCGCAGAGTCACGCGGAAATCTCGCGCCTGGCCGAGGACGTGGTGGCCGACCGCTTCCGCGGCATCGACGGCGTGGCCGTCGTGTTCGTGAACGGGTCGCTGCGCCGGGAGCTCTCGGTGCTGCTGCGGGCCGAAAAGCTGCGCGAGTTCAATGTCTCGGTGACCGACGTCGTCGATGCGCTGCGCGCCCAGAACGCCACGGCGCCCGTGGGGCGCGTCAAGGGCGCGCTCGACGAGCAGAGCATCCGCCTCGTGGGCCGGATCGAATCGCCGAAGGAATTCAACGATGTCGTGATCAAGAGGAGCGGCAACGAAATCGTGCGCCTGGGACAGGTGGCCGTGGTCGAGGACGGCTTCGCCGAGCTCTCCACTTTCAGCCTGCGCAACGGCCACGCTAATGTCGGCCTTTCCGTCACCCGTTCGCGCGACGCGAGCACGGTGACTGTCGCCAACAAGATCCGCGACATGGTCGCCGACATCAACAAGACTCTCCCGGCGGGGACCAAGCTCGAAGTCACGCAGGACGGCGGCAAGGACGCCGAGAACAGCCTGCGCAACGTGATCGAAGCGCTGATGTTCGGCGCGATGCTGACTATTTTCGTGGTTTACGCATTCCTGAATTCCTGGCGCTCGACGCTGATCACCGCGCTCTCGCTCCCCACGTCGGTGATCGCCGCGTTCATCGCCGTCTGGTTGTGCGGCTTCACGCTCAACTTCATGACGCTGCTGGGCCTGTCGCTCGCGATCGGCGTGCTGATCGACGACGCGATCGTGGTCCGCGAGAACATCGTGCGCCACATGGAACGGGGCGCCGACCGCATGACTGCGGCGCGCCTGGGCACCGCGGAGATCGGACTCGCGGTGACGGCAACGACGTTTTCCATCATCGCGGTGTTCATCCCGGTTGCCTTCATGGGCGGCGGCGCCGGCGAGTGGTTCCGCCCCTTTGCGCTGACCGTGGCTACCTCCGTTCTGGTGAGCCTTTACATTTCGTTCACGCTGGATCCGATGCTGTCGGCGTACTGGGGCGATCCGGTGGGCTATAAGCAACGCGAGAAACGAGGCCTCTCCCAATGGCTGGGTGCATTCAATGCCTGGTTCGACCACCAGGCCGACCGTTACGGCCACGTGATCGCCTGGGCGCTCCATCACCGCAAATGGATGATGCTGATCGCAGTCCTGAGCTTCGTCGGCGCGCTGGCGCTACAGTTCACGATCGGCGGCACCACCTTCCTGCCGCCGACCGACTACGGCACCATCGCCATCGACGTGCGCACGCCGTCTTCGGCGAGCCTCGAATACGCCAAGCTCAAGGTCGAGAAGGCGGCTGAGTTGGCGCGCACCATTCCCGAGACCATCGCCACCAACAGCACCGTCAACGCGGGCGGCGGCCGCGTGTATGTCGACATCGACAAGCCGAGGACGCGCACGCGCTCGTCGTTCGACGTGGCCGCGGACCTGCGGAAGCTGATGGCCCAGTTGGTCGGCGCCGAGTACGTCGTGATCGACGATCTCAACATGGGCGTGAGGAAGCCCGTCCAGATCCAGTTCTCCGGCCCCGATTCGCGGCGCCTGATGGCGATCACCGGCGACTTCATGGAAAAGATGAAGACCATTCCCGGCGCGGTGGACGTGGGACTCTCGGAGCAGGAACCCAAGGACGAACTCAGGATCGAGCTCAATCGCGGACTGGCCAACGCGATGGGCATCGCGGTGGGCGACGCCGCGCAGGCGCTGCGCGTGGCGTTCGCCGGCGTCGAAGTCGGCGACTGGGTCGATCCGACGAATGAATCGCGCGACGTGGCCGTGCGCCTGCATCCGGACGATCGCGTCAACGCCGGCAACATCGAGCGCCTACCGATCGCGGTCACGGGCAGCAACGTGATGGTGCCCCTCGACCAGATCGCCACCATCACCATGGGCAAGGGCCCGGCACAGATCCAGCACCTGGACGGCAAGCGCATGGTCGCCGTCTCCGCGAACACGCAGGGCCGCGTTTCCGGCGAAGTGACCGCCGACGCGATGAAGCTGGCGAAACAGATCGACTTCCCGCAGGGCTATGGCACTACACTGGGCGGGGCCTCGCGCGACCAGCAGGAAGTCTTCCGCGAGATGGCGATTGCGCTGGTGATGGGCATTGCGCTGATGTACCTGGTGCTGGTGATGCAATTCGGCTCCTTCACCGCGCCGCTGCCGGTGATGCTCTCGCTGCCCCTGTCGCTGATCGGCGTGTTCGTCGCGCTGTTGCTCACCAAGGGCACGCTGAATCTGATGAGCTTCATCGGCATCATCATGCTGATGGGGCTGGTGGCGAAGAACGCGATCCTGCTCCTCGACCGCGCGCGCAAGGAAGAAGCGAAGGGCGTGGACCGCGAGGAGGCGCTGATGAACGCCGGCCGCGTGCGCCTACGGCCGATTTTGATGACGACGATGGCGCTGATCGCCGGGATGACGCCGGTGGCGATTGGGTTGGGGGAAGGGGGCGAGTTCTATCGGCCGATGGCGGTGGCGATCATTGGTGGGACGATTGACCGCGCGATTTTCGGACTACTTGAAGAACCGTGAGAATGCCGATGACGAAGTATTCAAGCCATCGAACGTTCATCCCGACCGCGTCGTTCAACTCATTGACGACGCCCTTCTTCAAATCGAAGCAGTCACTACGCTCGCTCCAGAGGAAGTTCTGCGGTTGAAAAACTACCTGGTGGAAGCGAAAAAGGAAGCACTGTCTTCCAAGCCATCCTGGGCAAGAATTATTGGTGCGCTTGTGATCGTAGCCGCCATTACGAGCGGCCTCGCTGACGCGCCTGGCGCAGCGAAGACGGTGAAGGAGGCAATTGAGTACATACTTGGAACCTCGATCTCCAAGCCACTTCAGAAGTACTTGCCACCAGCGCCTGATAATGGGCAGCCTGAATCTCAACGGCAAGATGTGGCGTAACCCGGCAGTCAAGCGGACACGCACCGACGGGGTACACCTGTGCACTCCCCGAGCATCCAGCGCACGGATGCACGCCCCTTACTTTCTATCTTATGCGACACCGAACGCCACGGTCGATTCGTCCCTCGATAGCCCCTTATGCGGGCTTCTCATGATAAAGTAGCCGTCATGACAGGAACCTGGCTCAGAGGATCGGAGTGGAGAAAGTGGGATCTCCATATCCACGCGCCCGGCACAAAACTCAACGATCAATTCGTAGTTGCTGGCGCGAGTGTATGGGATGAATACTGCCAGCGGCTGCACGATTCCGACGTGCAAGCGTTCGGAATCACGGATTACTTCTCTGCCGACGGTTATTTCTCCGCTCGCGACAAGTACCGTGAACGTTTCGCGGAGTCCGGCAAGGTGTTCCTGCCGAACATCGAGCTGAGGACCAATGATGTCGTTAACAAAGAGCAGGAAGAGGTCAACATCCACTTGGTCTTCAACCCCTTCCTCTCGGACCATGAGGACAAAATCAAGTCGTTCCTAGGGTCCTTGAAGACGAGCAAGACGGATAACGCCGGTAGGAATATCAAGGCTTCGGAGCTGACGCAGAACCGCCGAAGAACTCCAGCAGGTTCGGCAGGCTATCGAACGCGAAAGCAGTGCGCTGACTGGGCTGGAGGCAAAGTATCGAACAGTTCTTGACGCCGCCGGTCTGACTTTCGGTCAGATCGTAGAGCTCGCCGTAGACTACACGACTCTCGATGCGGTCGTCTTCGGGAAAGAGCAGAGGCTACGGCTGATCGAAGCCTTACTTCTGACCAAGGACGAAATCGCGGCAACCGTCGGAGGGGATGATGAGGCCGCAGCAGAATCTGCTCGTGCAGCCGCGATGAACGCGAGCCTCGTGTGCCAGAAAGCGGCGCTGGAAGCTCAGAAAGCCGAGAATGTTGAAAGGTTGGGGAAACCCGCGCGCGAATATCAGGAATACTTGATTTCCCTCAAACTGTGGACGGACCGGGAAAAGGAACTTCGCGGCGACGATCAAAATCCTGTGGCCGACACCCTGAGAGGGCTGGAGAAGGAGTTGGACAACGTCGACACGGTCTATCCAGAGACACTACAAAGCACCCGTACCGAGCGGGAACGCATTAGCAGGGAAATATTCAGCAAAAAGCGCAGCCTCACGCGGTTCTATAACGCCGTCAAGCAATCTATCGACGGCGAGATCGCGAAGTGCCAGGAGCATCTTGGCGAGTACGACATCGCCATTGAGGCCGGCCTGCGGTTCAACCCCGCGTTCTTTGACGAGTTTCTTAAGTTCATCAATCAGTCGGCAGTCGGCAGTTTCCGCGGACAGGAGGAAGGACGCACCTTGCTGCGCAGACTTAGCGACTCCGTGACTGACTGGGAGAGCGAAAGCGGGGTCTTTGAAACCCTCGACGCAATTGTCCAGGCCCTGCATTCCGACAAGCGCGATGAGATTTCGTCGCCGAACGCAGCCCGCGACGTGTTCAAGCAGATGAAGGGCCAGAGGTCGGTTCAGGAGTTGTATGACTATCTCTTCGGCTTCGACTATTTGGGCACCAAGTACGACCTCAAGGTCGATCAGAAGGACCTCAGCGAGCTCTCGCCGGGAGAACGCGGGGGCTTGCTGCTGATCTTCTATCTAATGCTGGACCGGCAGGATATCCCGCTGGTAATCGATCAGCCGGAAGACAACCTCGACAACAAGAGCGTCTACGAAATCCTGGTCACGTTCATCAAGCAAGCCAAGAAACGACGCCAGATCATTCTCGTACCCTCATGGGTGCCGTTGCGCGGACGACTGGCGTCATCATCTGCAACCAACCGCGGACTGTCGCGCTCCGCGAGCGAGGCGCCAGGCGGATCGAGGCGGTTCCGGATTTCGTCACACAGGAAGTGTTGCTGAGGATCGCGCCGCTGGTTACGTAACCTCCTTATGGCGATACGTCGCGTGCGAATCAACGAAGCTGTGGCACCGATTTCCGTTTCAGAAGCTTTGCGCCTCGGCCCGCTCGGAGGTCTCGCCTTCCCACTTGCGCGGCCGGCAATGAATATCCGGACAATTCCGGCGCCACCTCTGACGTTCACCGAGGCGGTTTTGACGTTGCGGCAGTCTCACACTCGCTGTCGCCATAGGAGTATTATTTCCCCATGCAAGTCACTACTGGTACTGTCGTCGGCGGTAAGGTCATTGTCGAGGGTGTTTCCCTCGTCGAGGGGTCGGTTGTCGCTGTACTCTCGCGCGAACCTGAGGAACCGTTCACTCTCTCGGCGGAAGACGAAGATGAACTACTCGCTGCCATGGCGGAGATCGAAAGAGGCGAGTTTGTCTCAGCCGACGCGCTTCTTGAGAGCCTGCGCAAATACGGCTAACGATGACGCTTCGCGTCAATGTTTCAGCGCGCGCTGCATCGCAGATTCATAAGGCCGCTGAATGGTGGGCCGAAAATCGACCCGCCGCGCCAGGTGCGGTTCGTACAGACATTGGCGAAGCCTTGGCTCTGCTGGCACAGCAGCCCGGCATCGGCACCGCCTACGAGGGCGCCAGGACCAAAGGAGTTCGCCGCTTGCTGGTAGGGCGCATTCAGTACTACATTTACTACCGTGTCACGCCCGAAACACTCGATGTGCTGACAGTTTGGCACGTGAGCCGTGGCAAACAACCGTCCTTGTAGCTGCATGACGGCGAATCCGGCGCTCAACGTAGCAAAAGGGGCCACCCATTCCTGCAAACGGGCAATTCCGGGTAGACAAATGTGCCCCGCGCCCCTGGACTGGCGCCATCGGAGTTAGCCATCCTTGCCGCTCGTTGATCAAGATCATCACCGTTTACGAACCTGACCCGAATCTATGGATCGATCTTGAAGTAAGGAAAGGCTGACATGAACACAGAATCACCAATGGAAAGCAGTATGAAAAAAATCGTCGCTGAACCATACCGCGATATTGACTTCTCCAACGCAAAGCGTGGTCCCGTCATTCGTAGTGAACCAGGAAAGACAAAAATCTCGATCCGCATTGACAACGCGGTGATCGAGTACTTTCGCGCCCAAGTCGAACGGGCTGGCGCCGGGAACTATCAGACACTGATGAACGACGCTTTGCTTGGGTTCATCCAGCAGCGTTCAGTCATCGACGCGGTACGACTGGTAGTTCGCGAGGAATTATCATCGCCGCGAGCCAAGCCACGTCAAGCCCGCGTTCGTGCGGCCGTTGCATAGAGTGCGGCCTAACCTCACGTTCCACAGGACGGCCTTCGGCCGCCAGTGAACCTGGACGTTTCGCGTCAACGTATCTGAACCGGACTGGAGGAGCCTTATGAAACCAAGGTCGCTGGCTCGCTGCCTATCAATGCTTGGTGTCGCCGCTCTGTTAATTGCGGGTGCAGCATCTGCCGCCGATGTGCACGTGATGATCTCGGCCGGTTTTTACCGGGTCTATTCGGAGCTGGGTCCGACTTTCGAGCGCGCGACCGGCCACCGCCTGGTCACGACTCGGGGTCCATCGATGGGTGACTCTCCTGAGTCGATTCCCACCCGCCTCGCGCGAGGCGAGACCGCGGATGTCGTAATCCTGGATGGAGCGGCCGCCGATGAACTTGGCCGGCGAGGATTGGTGCGCCCCGACAGCAAGGTCGAGTTTGCCCGCTCCATGGTCGGCATGGTGGTGCGCGCCGGGGCCGCAAAGCCGGACATCGGCAGCGTCGAAGCATTCCGGACCACGCTGCTTGCAGCGAAGTCTATCGCGTACTCGGACAGTGGCAGCGGCACCTTTCTTTCGACCACGCTGTTCCCGAAGCTCGGCATCGCGGATCAAGTGGCGGGCAAGAGTCGAAAGGTGCGCGGGCCGCCGTCCGGCGAGCCGGTGGCCGCGGTCGTCGCGCGTGGCGAGGCCGAGATCGGCTTCCAGCAGGTCAGCGAGCTGATACACGTCCCGGGGGTTACCTTCGTCGGCACGATTCCGGCCGAGCTCCAGCCGGGGTTTTCCTTCGCGGGTGCGCTCACCAGCAAGGCGCAGCAGCCGGAGGCGGCCAGTGCGCTTATCCGCTTCCTCGCATCGCCCGACGCGGCGCCAGCGATCTCGAAAGCCGGGCTGACTCCACTCCCGGCACGGTAGTTCGCGCAATCGCGCATTTTGAATGCGCGGACGTACTCTGGTTTGATTTAGCCGGGAAAATTAATCAACCACGGCCCCTTTTATTTCTTTTATTTCACGTAACCCTCGATACGCGTATCCCATAGGATACACTATGCAGATGCGCGTACGATGACCGAGGTCTATCGAGACTGGATCAATTCCCTCAAAGATGGCGCAAGTTGTGCACGTATTCAAGTTCGCGTCGATCGACTCGTCCATGGCAATCCGGGACAGCATCGGAACCTCACTGATGGCGTTTCGGAGTTGAAGATTGATTTCGGTTCTGGCTACCGCGTTTACTACACCGAGCGAGCCGGCGAGTTCATTGTGCTTCTGGCCGGCGGCGACAAGTCATCTCAGAAGCAAGACATCAGGGCGGCCATTGCGCTCGCCAATAATCTGTAGGAGCAAGACCAAATGCCCAAGAATGTAGCCAAGGCTTCCGCGAAAACCAAGACTGTGCCATACGACGTGGCGGAACAACTGCGTACACCCAAAGAGATGGCCGCTTATCTCGATGCATGGCTCGCAGAGGCGCCAGACGACGCGACTGGCATTGCACGTGCGCTAGGAGACATTGCTCGCGCACGCGGAATGTCGCAGGTTGCGCGCGATGCAGGGCTAAGCCGTGAGAGTCTGTACAAGGCTCTCAGCGAGAACGGCAACCCAAGTTTCGCAACCGTCCTCAAAGTTGCACGCGCGCTCGGCGTGCGGCTGCACGCTGAACCGGCTTGAGGCATCGCTAAAACAAAAATCGAGCCTGTCCCTGAGGTTTCCCTCAAATGGATGGCGCTGATCGCAGTGCTGAGCCTGGTCAATTAAAGGGGCCGTGGCCGAATATTTTTCGCGATCCGAGAACAACTCAACCACGGCCCCTTTAAGGTTCACAAGGCGCGGCAGAAGGCAGGTTTGACCCAGGCGCAGGTAGCAGAACGAATGGGTACGCAGGCGCCTGCCGTCGCGCGGCTCGAGCGATCCGTTGCCACTGGAAGGCACTCACCGTCTATCGCGACGCTTCGTAAGCACGCTACGGCATGCGGTAAGAGTTTGGTCTTGCGCATCGCGTGAGGCAGCATGTGAGGTCGTTTTGCTGACGCTCATCCTTGCGCTCGCAACCGCCCTACTTCTTAGCCTACGCAGCGGTCTGGAATGGTTACTCTGGCCCCGAATGGTTTCTCTCCGCACTCTCACGCCAATGCCCGCCCCAGCGCCTCGTAATCCGACAACTCGTTGTACACCTGCGCCGAGATACGCACCCACGGATGGCCATCGATGGCGATGATCGGGACTTCGATCCGGTGTTCCCGCAGAAGCTTCAGGCGCCAGTGCGCGACCGATTCGGGCGTGGCGGGCTCAGCGCTGGGCAGCGGCAAGGTGACCATGCCGGCAAACATCTGCGCCGGTGCCCCCGCTTCGACGCCCCACGCATCGGCGATCAGGGCTGACGCCTCGCGCGCCTGGTCGCGCAACGCAGTCCGATAGCGCTCAACGCCCAGCGTCTCGATGAACTCCAGCGCCGCCGTCACCGCCAGGCGCGCACCGGGATTGCCGGTGCCGGTCCAGGCGAATTCCCTTTCGAAGCCTTCGCCGTAGAAGTTGGAAATCACCGCCGGGTGCAGGTCGCGCTGGCCTTCGGGCGTGGCGACAATAAAGCCGCAGCCCTTGGGCGCGCACAACCACTTGTGGCAATTACCGACATACCAATCGACGCCTGTGTCGCCCAACGCGTCCAGCGCGAGTGGAAGGAGTCCGGGGGCATGCGCGCCATCGACCAGCACGGACGCGCCGCGTTCGCGGCACAACGGCACGATCGCATCGATGGGCGTCACCACCGCCAGCGGCGAAAAAATGTGATCGATGATCGCCAGCCGCGCGCCGCCCGCGAGCGCCTTGGCGTAAGCGGCAACCAGCGCGTCCGGCCCCGGCAGCGGCCAAGGCACGCGCGCCTCCACCACGGTCAGGCGGTGCCTGTCGGCGATGAAGCGCGCCGTGTTCTTCAGCGCGGGATAGGCGTGGTTGGCGATGACGATCCGATCGCCCGCGCGCCATCGAATCGAACGCAGTACCGCATTGGCACCCGCGGTGGCGTTGTCGACAAAGGCCACGCGCGAAGGCGATGCACCTACAAAGCCGGCCAGCCGCGCACCGGCCGCGCGCAGCGCAGCAGGCAACTCGTCGACCATGAAGCGCACCGGTTCCCGTTCCAACGCATCGCGCCAGCGCGATTCTTCGGCGAGGACATGGCGCGGCGCGGCGCCGTAGGAGCCGTGATTGAGGAAATGGATCGCCGGGTCGAGCGACCAGAGGCCGCGCAGGCCATGGCCGAAGCGGGAGCCGCGTGTCGGCAGGAAGGCGGCGCGGATTCGCAATCCTTACATTCCCGGTGCAACCGGCGGCACCGGATCGGGGAGCGGTGAGGGTTGCAAGGGAGGAAGGCCAGGGTGCGTCGGCGTCAATCCCGTAGCCGAGCCCGGCAAACCCGGGACCGC
>PLYG01000460.1 GCA_003153335.1 Betaproteobacteria bacterium
CAGGACCGGCACGACATAGGGACCCTCGGGGATCACGGCGACGCCGCGGTCGCCGGTGCGCAGGATGCTCGCGCGCACGGCGTCGTCGACCGAAGCAATGAGCTCGACGCCGGTGATCGCGCGCATCTCGGCATCAAGGCCGGTCGTGTAGAGCTGGATGTGGCCCTTGCGCATCGTCTTCATCTGCATTTCCGTCTGCCACTCGTCGATCTCCGCCAGCGATTTCGCGGTCAGGGTCGCGAGGAAACGCTCGGGGCCGAGCTCGACCAGGCGCTGCTGCGCGGCGCGGAACTCGGGCGAGCCGAAGCCCTCCTCGCATTGCGAGGCAATGATCAACGTGCCGCCCGGGGCCAGGATATCGAGTGGCGTCACCATGCCCTTGACGGTCTGATAGTAGGTCTTGTCCAGCGGATAGCCGGCCGAGGAGGTCACGATCGTGCCGAAGCGCCGATCGATGGGCACCCGCGTCGCCTTGTCGATGAAGGCCACCGCCGCAAGATGGCTCGCGATGACTTCGCCGAAGTTGACGTACACGAGGTCGCGCGCCTCGTCGATCACCGTGTTGAGGGCGTAGATGTCGCCCAGCATGCGTACGATCTCGAGCTGCTCCTCGTGCAGCGGATTGCCGACGAGATTGCACTGGACGGCCAGAGGATCTTCCATGAAGCGGGCGGAATGGAAGGTCCGGATCGTCGTGTGATGCGCAACGCCTGGCGCCACGACCTTGCGTCCGCCCGACCATCCCGCCATGAAATGCGGCTCGACGAGGCCGGTCGCGATGCGCAGCTCGGCGTCGACGAAACGGCGGTTGAGCTTCACCGGCGTCTGCCGCGTGCGCGTGAGCCCAAGATCGACGTGATCGGCATCGTTGCGCGCGAAGTGATTCACGACCTCGACGGACTTGAGGACCCAGGGATCGCCGACCAGCTCTTCGAGCTCCGCGCCCTCGTTGGGCCGATGCAGTCCGGTCGCGACGATCACGCTGATGCGCGAAGCCGGAATGCCCGATGCCATCAGATCCTCGATCATCGGCCGCAGGAAAAGATGGTTGGGCACGGGCCGGGTGATGTCGCAGATCAGGATGCAGGCACTGCGCGCGGCCGAAGCGAGTTTGCGCAACGGCTGGGCGGCAATCGGCGTATCCAGGGCCGCACGGATCGCGGCGCGCGGGTCGGGGAGTTTCGGTAACTGACGCTTGCGGATCACCTGCACCTCGGCCTCGGCGGGCAGTGTCACGGTGAGATGCGAGCGGCCGTAGGCAATATCGATCCTGGCATTCCCGGTCATGTCGGTCTCCTTATGTTGAAGGCGCGCAGTACGCGCAGCGCGGCGCAAGCAGCGCCATAGCCATTGTCGATATTGACGACGCTCACGCCCGGCGCGCAACTGGCGAGCGCGGCATACAGCGCGGTTTCGCCGCGATGCGCGACGCCGTACCCCGTCGACGTCGGCACGGCGATGATGACGCCCGGCACCAGACCGCCGAGCACGCTCACCACCGCGGCATCCATGCCCGCCACGGCGATCACTACGGGATGCCGGATGATCTCCGGCACGCGGTCCATCAGGCGCCAGATGCCGGCGACGCCGACATCGTAGATCTCACTGGGCCGCTCGTCGTGATAGGCGAGTGTGCGGGCCGCCTCGCGGCACACGCGCAGGTCCGAAGTGCCGGCCCCGACGATCACGACGCGATCGGCGCGTGTCGGTGGCGCGACGGTTCCGAAGATCGCCGTCGCTGACAGCGGCTCGTAGTCGAGCCGCGCACGGTGGCCGGCAGGCAGGGCGTCGAAGGTCTGTGCTGTGAGCCGTGTCAGCAGCATCGTCGCATTGCGCGCGGCGACACGATCCAGAATCGCCGCGATCTGCGTGCTCGACTTGTCGATACAAAGCAGCGCTTCGTCGAGACCCAGACGCGCGGCGCGGTCGAAATCGAGATTGACTCCGCTGTCAGCCATGCGCTGCCAGCCGCAGGAAGGCGCTGCCCATCTTGTACGGCGCGAAAGCGATCGGCCGCGCGCCTCCACCAGGGAGTGTGGCGATCTCTGCGCTCAACGCCGCGCGCCTGGCGCCATCAAGCGATTCGAGCGTAGCAGCATCGAGTTCGATCACTACTCCCGTGCGGCGCACCCGGCACCGCACGGCCTGCGCACCATAAAGCGCGCTGAGCAGCTTCTCGACGTCATGGATGAACGCCAGCTCGGCCGGATCGATCGCGATGCCGGTCTCGATGCGGCTCGACAGGCAGGGCGAGGCCGGCAGCTCGGCGATATCGCCGAGGCCGAGATGCCGGGCGATCGCGCGCACGGATGATTTGTCGATCCCGGCCTCGACATAGGGGTGGCGGACAGCGTGGTCCGCGGCCGCCTTCAAGCCTGGCCGCCAATCGTTGAGATCGTCGGTATTGGTGCCGGAGAGGATGGTCACGCCGGTCTCGCGTGCGATGCGGCCATAGAGATTAGTCTTGCAGTAGAAGCAACGGTCGGCGGGGTTGGCGCGGTAGCGCGGATCCTCGAACTCACCCGCATCGAGGACCGCGAGCGACCAGCCTTCCGTCGCAGCGAGGGAGCGCACGCGGGCCGTGCCCTCGGGCGATACGGCCGGCGAGACGGCATGCATCATCCTGGCGCGTGCGCCGAGTCGGCGATGCGCCACGACCGCGAGCGTCGTGCTGTCGACGCCGCCGCTGACAGCGACGGCGACATCGCCGATCGCTGTCAGCATCCGATCCAACGTGACGAGCATGTCGGTGGCATCAGCCATCGCGATCTTCCTCCTTCACCGCGGCGCGCTCGATGCGCCGGCGCGTACGCATGCGGTCGTCATGATCGCCCGCAGCGGCAGCAATGTCGTCCATCTCGGCCTTGACACTTCGCGTGCCGCTCGGCCGCGCGGCGGTCTTGATGCGGATCGCGCGGCCATCCGCATCGGTGAGGGTCGCGTTCTCGCGCGCGAGGATACACCGTTCGGTGCGTTCGACGCGTACGCCCAGCGTCGTCGTCTCCGCCAGGCAGGTCTCGACCACGGCGTCGATCGCGCTGGTGGTGGTCAACACCTGGATCTGGGCGACCATCCGGCCCTTCTTGCCGAATCCGGGCGTCTGCAGCACATCGAGCACGCCGGGGGTCACGCGCAGCCGCTCCAGACCGACGGCGAGATCCTCGGGAGTCTGATCGTCCAGTTCGAAGCGCAGCACGCCAATTTCCTCGCGCGTGCCAACAGCAGGGCTGTCTTCGAATACGGCAACGCGCAGGATGTTGCTGATGCCTGGGAAGCGCTTCGTGCCGAACCCGTACCCGACGCGGCCTTGGCGCAGGATCGCGCGCGGCAGACCGAAACCCGGATCGAGATGGCGCAGAATCGCCGCACCGGTCGGGGTGACGCGCTCACCGGAACGGCCGTCGTCAAATACGGGGAAGCCCCGCAGCAGCAGGGCGACCGCCGGCGGCGGCACGGGCATCTCGCCATGCTCCGTGCGGACGCGGCCGGAGCCGATCGGCACCGGCGCCACCGACCAGGTCCGGGCACCGCTCGCCTCGATCAGGAACGCCGCCGCGACGATGTCGACGATCGAGTCCCAGGCGCCGAGTTCGTGAAAGGTCACCTCGTCCGGCGCGACGCCATGCACTCTGGCCTCGACCTCGGCCAGGATGGTGAAGATGGCGAGTGCCCGCCGAAGTGTGGCCGCGGCCAGTGCCGAGCGCTCCAGCAGGGCACGGATCTCACGAAACGCGCGGTGGCCCTGTTCATTTCCATTGTGGTCGTGGCGGCCGTGGTCAGAGGCGGGCAGGCTGACGGCGAAGCGGCTGCCGGTCAGCGTGCCATCCGTAAAACCCTCCGCGCGCGCACTCACCCCGGCCGGCAAGTGGAGCTGCGTGAGTGCGACGGCAAGCTGGCTTTGCTGTTCGGGCCAGGCATCGAGCATGGCGGCTGCGAACATGTCGCCGGCGATGCCCCCGACGGGCTCAAGATGGATATGCATCGAACCTTGCACTCATATATCAAAGCACCAGCCCGTTAAGTTCCGAGGCGTCCCGTCATTCACGCCCGCACTCCCCTCGTGCGCCAGCCGGGCCTTCAGACGCGTTGGCCTGAGGTCTGGTCGAACAAGTGTAGCAGGCCCGCCTTGGGCGCGAGCCAAATCTTCTCCCCCGGCTTGATGCCGGGCCGCTTGATGAACACCGCCGTCACCGGGACCCCCGCCCATCCGCTATCCTCGCGGAGTGGTCCTCGTGGCCTATTGCCGGCTTCCGAGGAACTTCAACAACCCTTCGGCGAGCCGTTCTACAGCCTCCGGCTGCGGCATCGGCAGTTTGAGATAACGCTTTCCCGTAGCCGGATCGGTCTCCACCCATGGGGCCTGGGCCTCGCCCTTGGCTGCTGCCGCAAGTTCATCGAGAAACTGCATGCCGGCCGCCAGCAGAGGTGTCCACGGATCGGCGGTACGGGAGGATGCGGCAACGTCAGCAGGGGATTTCGCGGCTGTCGGGATTGGCGTCTCCGCCGCGTGCGCCTCATTCGTGGCTTGAATTACCGTCGACGCGGCGCCGGCAGCCATTTCGCTACTCTCTGACTCCCGTGTGTCGGCCGCCGTATCCAAGGGCAAATCGCCGCCTGTTTCCGCCTCGACAGAAGCCTCGCTCCCCATGTCACCTGTCGAACCAGTAACCTGTTCCACACTCTCCATGAATTTCGACAGGCGCGTGCCCTGCAGGATCACTTCGCTCTGTCCGCCATCCAGCACCCCGGCAAACAGCGACTTCTTGAACGCCAGCAGCGAAAGCATCCCCTCTTCGATCGTGCCCTTGGCGACAAAGTTGATCACCTGCACCCCGCGCGCCTGACCCATCCGGTGGACGCGGCCGATCCGCTGTTCCAGGACCGCCGGATTCCAGGGCATGTCCATGTTCACGACAATGGCGGCCGCATGCTGCAGATTCAGGCCGACGCCGCCCGCGTCGGTGCTTAGAAAAACGCGGCAATCCGGGTCATGGTGAAAGCGGTCAACCAGCGCGCCGCGTTTCTCGCCCGGCACCCCGCCGTGGAACAGTACGTGGCCCCAGTTGCGCGGTTGCAGCCGACGCACGATCAGCTCATGGGTGCGCAGCCATTGACTGAACACCACGACCTTGGCCCGCGGGTCCTCGAACATGTCTTCGAGTATAGCCACCAGTTCGTCGACCTTGTGGCCGTGGTCTGACTCGTGGTCGAGCAGAAACGTGCTGTTGCACGACATGCGCATGTTTTGCAGCGAGCAGGTGAGGCGGATCTGATCTGTCTCGGAAAGAAATCCGGTCTTGCGCCAGCGCAGCACGATGCGGGCGACGATTTCGCGGTTCTCTTCGTGATGCACGACTTGCTGCGGTGTCATCGGCACGAACAACGTCGTATCGACGCGTTCGGGCAATTGCTTCAGCACTTCCGTCTTGCGCCGGCGCAGCATGATGGGTGCCAGCGTCTGACCGATCTTGTCCAGATGCTGGTAGCCGATAACGCGGCCATGATCGTCGTGCCGCTGGTGTTCGTGCAACAGGCGCCATGCCGGCCCCAGCCGGTGCTGGTCGACGAACTGCAC
>PLYG01000231.1:0-653 GCA_003153335.1 Betaproteobacteria bacterium
TCTATGCCGAGAACCACAGCTTCGATAATCTGTACGGATTGTTTCCGGGCGCGAACGGCATCGCGCAGGCGACCGCCGAGCAGAAAACACAACTCGATCACGACGGCACGCCGCTCAAAGAACTGATCGTCTGGGGAGGAGACGGCAAGCCGGATCAGAAGTTTCCCCGGATGCCCAACGCGCCGTTCCGCATCGACGCCCCGCCGGTCGGCATGGGACCCAGCAAGATCGTCCCGAGTCCCATCCATGCGTACTACCACAACCTCGAACAGATCAACGGCGGCAAGAACAACATGTTTGCCGCGATGTCCACGTTCGGCGGCTGGACGATGGGATATTACGATGGCAGCGAAAAGGGCAGCAACTTCAAGTTGTGGCAGTGGGCCAGCGAATACACGCTCGCCGATAATTTTTTCATGGGCGCGTTCGGCGGCNNGGCTCGTACCTCAACCACCAGTGGCTGATCTGCGCGTGCACGCCCGTGCACCCCAATGCGCCCGCGGGAATGCGCGCGCGGCTGGATGCGAGTGGCAAGCTCGAGAAAAGGCCGGGATCCCCGTCCGCGAATGTGGGCGCCGTCCAGGCATTCAGTGCCGGCGGCGGCCAGGTGACACCCGATGGCTTTTCGGTCAACACTTCGCAGCCGCCGTATC
>PLYG01000231.1:668-3572 GCA_003153335.1 Betaproteobacteria bacterium
ACATGCGGGTGGGTGGAATGAGGCGCTGGCCGATGGCCGCCAGCCGGCGGACGTCAAGCGCAAAGTGATCTACGTGCGTGAGGGCAACAGTCCGATGTTCCAGCCCCACCATCAACCCTTCAACTATCACGCGCGCTTTGCACCCGGCACACCCGATCGCGCCGAGCATTTGAAAGACGGCGATGATTTCCTGAAGGATATCGCCGCGGGGACGCTGCCCGCGGTGAGCTTTTACAAGCCCGCCGGGCGCTACACGCAGCATCCGTCCTACACCGACCTGAAGAGTGGCGACATTCACATGGACGAGGTGCTGAAACGGTTGCGGGCCAGCCCGCAGTGGAACGACATGCTCATTGTCGTTACCTACGATGAAAATGGCGGCTACTGGGATCATGTGGCGCCGCCGTCCGGGCCCGGCTGGAGCGATCGCTGGGGTCCGGGAACGCGGGTTCCGACGCTCATCATTTCACCCTATGCCAAGCGCGGAAACATCGACTCGACTGCGTACGATACGACCTCGATTCTCAAGTTCATCACCCGGCGCTTCGCACTCGAGCCGCTGCCCGGCGTGCGCGCCAGGACCGGTGATCTGACCGCCTCGTTGCAGTAGACCCGACACCCACAATGGACTCGCTCGTCGTCACTGTCATCGGACCCGACCGCCCCGGCCTGGTCAGCCTGCTCTCGGATCGCGGCAAGGCGCACGGCGCCAGCTGGGAAGAAAGCCGGATGGCCAGTCTGGCCGGCCAGTTTGCCGGCATTGTTCACTTCCAGGTACCTTCGGCACAGACGGCAGCATTGACAGCGGCGCTGCAGGAACTGGAATCCACGGGCTTGCGCGTGGTCGTGGCCGCCGGCACCGGCGTCGCGCCGCAAGGCGCCGGGCGTGTATTGAAGCTCGAACTGGTGGGACAGGACAGGCCGGGGATCGTCCGCGATATTTCACGCGTGTTGGCGGAACTCGGGATCAGCATCCAGGAACTCACGACTGAATTGTCCAGCGCCGCGATGTCGGGCGAACATTTGTTCAACGCCAAGGCGCTGCTGCATGTTCCGGCTGGCGTCGCCACGGCGGAGCTCAGCCGAGTGCTTGAAGCACTGGCCAATGAATTGATGGTCGACGTCACGCTCGACGAGGCAAAGACCGGCTAGGGCCGGCCGGCCGGCGACGCCGCACGACCGCGCGGATTCCAATCCGTTCCATCGTGATTGCCAGTATCTGTGCACCGCCGTGACCACGCAACGCCTCATTGCCCATGTCGACATGGACGCGTTTTACGCGTCGGTCGAATTGCTGCGCTATCCGGAATTGCGCGGAACGCCGGTGGTCATCGGCGGCGGATCGAGACATCAGCCGGTCGAGATCGCGGACCCGGTTACCGGGCAGAAGACCCGGCGCTTTGCCACGTTGCGCGGCTACGTCGGGCGCGGGGTGATCACCACGGCGACCTACGAAGCGCGGGCGCTGGGCTTGCACTCGGCGATGGGCATGATGAAGGCGGCGCAGCTCGCACCCGACGCGGTACTGCTCCCGGTGGACTTCGACCAATACCGGAAGTATTCGCGTCTGTTCAAGGCGGCGGTGCGCGCGATCGCGCCGCAGGTCGAAGATCGCGGCATCGACGAAATCTATGTCGATCTGACCGATATGGTCGGTCCGGTGGACGATCCATGGGCCCGCGCCCGTGAGGTGGCGATCGCGATCAAGCAAGCAGTGCAGGACGCGACCGGCCTCAACTGTTCAATAGGCGTCTCCCCGAACAAGCTGCTGTCCAAGATCGCGTCGGATCTGGACAAGCCGGACGGGTTGACGATACTGACCGCGGCTGACATTCCCGCCCGCATCTGGCCGCTGTCACCGCGCAAGATCAATGGCATCGGGCCGAAGGCGACCGCGAAGCTCACGGGCTTGGGGCTTGCCACCATCGGCATGCTGGCGCAGGCGGAGCCGCAATACCTGGTGGAGCAATTCGGCAAGAGTTATGGCGTATGGCTGCACGAGGCTGCGCACGGCCGCGACGAACGGCCCGTCGTCACGGTCAGCGAGCCGAAATCGATCAGCCGCGAAACCACATTCGAACGCGACCTGCATCCGGTCCACGATCGCGCAGCGCTGAGCCGGATTTTCACCGACCTGTGCCTGGGTTTGACCGATGACCTGCGGAGAAAGGGCTATGCCGGCAAGACCATCGGCCTCAAGCTGCGCTATGACGACTTTCGCACCGTGACGCGTGACCGCACGCTCGACGCGCCGACGCAGGACATGCGCGTGATACGGCGCGCCGCCGGTGAGTGCCTGAAAAGCGTCAATCTCGATCGCAAGATCCGGTTGCTCGGCGTGCGCGCATCCGCGCTCGAACATGCGTCGGGCACGCCGCTGGAGCCGAATCTGCGATTGTTCGATTGATTGGGAGCGAGGCTTTGGCGGCAGCGATGGTACGCAAAGACGATGAATGGCTTGCCTGACTTGGAGCGCGCTCCCGCGCCCGGCAAACGGGGAGCGGTAGATATACAGCCTCTTATATGGTCGCCGGTGCCCGCACCGGACGTACGCCAAGCACCCGGCGTAGCAGCGCTACTGATTCCTCGACGCCTTCCTCCGGGCTCTGCGCCGGATCTTCGTGCTCGATGCTGAGCACGCCGTCGTAGCCGGCTGCTTCCAGCGCTGCCACAAACGCGGCCCACCACGGCTCGTCGTGACCGCGTCCGAGCGTGATGTAGCTCCAAGCCCGGTTCTTGAAATCGCTTCCCGGCGTGGTGTCGATGACGCCATTGATGCCGGCGATGACCGGGTCGATCCGTGTGTCCTTGGCATGCACGTAGTAGATGGCGTTCCCCAGCGCATGCGCGGCCGCGAGCGGATCGGCGCCCATCCACACCAGATGGCTGGGATCGAGATTGGCG
>PLYG01000447.1 GCA_003153335.1 Betaproteobacteria bacterium
CGTATGGTAGGAACTTCAGGTTAGCCGTTCCGCGGCCAAGCTGTCCGTTCCACGAAACGCGCGATTACCCTTGATCATTAGACCTCCCGAATCTGGGTGGCGTTCTGGGCGTGCAACATTCGATGGTGATCGCGCGCTGCCGCTCGTCTGCGTTGCTCATAGTGTTCCCTATCTACCCTAGCGACGCCCCGCGTCCACTCGACGATGACTTAGGTTGGACGAGCCATTTCACAGTCACCACGATTCGCCGGTTCTGCAGTCGGGAACAGCCGCGCATGTATCGTAGTGACGGCTTCGATGACTGCCACAAGCAGAGCTTCGACTTCCGCCGCCGTGATGCTCACCTCCCTCCCATGCGTTTCAGCGGCTTGAGCGCGTTCAAGGTACTTGCGGTCAACGACGCCGAGGTTGTGCGTAATCGGATGGCGCTTCTCAAACGCCCGGTTCAAAAGGCTCCAGTCCACATCGGCGGGGACTACGACGCCAAACAGCTCTGCAAGCTACTCCTGCGTTCTTGCGATGCTCTGGAACGAATTGCCGACCTTCTTCAACTGAGCCTCGACCTGATTGATCGAGTCGCCGCGGCCTTCGAGCCAGCGCCGCGTCATCGCCTTCATCGTTGCCTCGAATATTGACACCGCATCCTCAAGACAGTTTTCTAGGTCCTTTGCCGCCGCACGATTTCCCAGCAGCTCTCGCCGACGCTCGATGTCCCTGACCATGTCGCGCGTGACGCCGACTTCTGCGCCGACATGCGTAAGAAAGATATCCACACCGCAGTCTGCGCACCAAGTCGCCAGCCCGAACACCGTTTGGTCTAGAGTGCAGTGGGGGCACACGACATCGCGCCGGACCTCGTCCTCAAACGGCTGGCGCACGTGCGGCAGCGTTCCTGGCTTGTAGGTCATCTCCATCGAGATGAATCCGCCACCGAACTTTCGCTTGCCCGAAGGTCCAAGATCCAAAGCGTCATTGATTATCCCCTGGATGCCCTTATGCGCCTCGCGCACTGCAAGGTCCTTGCCGTAACGCACCTGCTCGCCCGTTGTGAAGTCGGTTGGCGTGGCCTCATGCCGGCAGTAGGGACAGTAGGCGAAAGTCTGGCCGTCGGTAATGCCCGTCCCGGGCTTCACCTTGAAATAGCCCGGTGAACAGTCGGAATTGGGGCACTCGCGCGCGAGGCGCCCGTCCTGATCCTTCGGAATCGTTATCTGCATCTGGTAGCGGTCATTACCCAAGTCCCGGATGCCCAATGGCCCACCTGGTTGAAACAGCTTGCGCGTCATGTTTACCGTCGCGGCTGGCGATAGCCACAGCCTGCTCCCGCGCGACTGGAACAGGCCCAACATTGCTTCGCCGCAACGCTTACCGGCGCGATTCCCGCCAAAGCATTACGGCAAGCAACCCGGCAATGACAAAGGCTATCCCGCTCACCCAGACCGGGATCAGCACGCCGTGAACCGTAACCACCCATCCCAAAAAGAAGCGGGCCAATTGCAACAAGGCAAGCAGGGAAAGGAAGACAACTACAATCATGGCAAATGGTTTCATTCTTGTTCTCCTATCGTTGGAAGGGTTGGTCGTCTGCCGGCTTACCGAGTCAGGAGCTGCCACACGATGACTGCCTGCGCGAAGAAGCCGACGGTGAATGCGAGGGTTCGCACCCACGGGATGGCAAACGTGTAGGCAAGGGCGTGCACGACACGAGCCCAGAAGTACACGACGCAGGCGCATGCAATGGTGATGTTGGTGACGCCGACGGCGTGGGCGACCAGTACCAGGGCGGCAAAGACAACCAGATTCTCGACTGCGTTTGCGTGCGCTTTCATCAGGCGCTGCGCCCACGCCGACTGCGGCATCGGGTTCTCCGGGTAGCCGACTGTGTCGATAAGTCCACGTACCGCCAGGCGGTCGAGGATGTACGGAACCCACATGAGACCGGTGAATGCGGCAACAAACATCAGGTACAGAAGCTCAGTCTTCATTCGTTTCTCCTTCGCTTAAGGCGTGGTTGCAGGACGGCGACGTCATTTGCGGCTGACGCCCAACGCCGGAGCCAAGCCACGCGCTTTCAACTTAGGGTTGAGACGGCTGCTGAATCGCGCGCAGGCTTGAGCAACTTGGCAGACGGCTTGCCGTCTGTATGTCTGACTCGCACGGGCCCACTTATACTTGAATCCAGGGGAACTTCCAAGCGAGTACGTGAACTCTATCCGCGGTCCACAACCAGCGCCGCGGAAGTCAGGCAACAAAACAGGATGGGTTATTCCGGATTCATACTCGCCCAGCACAACAGATTCAAAAACTCTGACCGTCGTCAAGAGCATTAACTCCAGACCCTCATCTACCGCACTGGGAATGTCGAGCACAACTGCCGTCAAGCAAGTTTCGGCCAAAAGATCGTATGAACTCTCGGCCGGTAGCTCAAATATTCGACCAAGGTTACGGCATATTTCAGCGAGCGAATACAGTCGCGAATTCGGCTGATCGTGTGCAGTGCAACGCGTGGATTGTAGCTGGCGATTCGGGTAGTGCCTAACGAATGCGCTTCAGCGGCGACGTCCGGCGCGAAGCGGCGGGCCGAAGTCCGCTGCAAGCGCGGGTCGGGCGATCCTGTAGAGCGATGTTAGAGCCGGACAAGCACAATTCCGGTGAGGACACCGAGCACCAGACCGACCAAGAGCTCGTGAACGCGGTGGCGTGCGAGGACGATGCGCGACCAGAAGACCGCTGGGACCACGGCGATGAGCGCGTAGCCGACCGCGGAACCGAGCAGGCAAAGGGTCGTTGCTGTAAGGGCAGCGAAGGCGACGTGCAGCGAGAGCTTGACCCAGCGAGTGAGGAGAGCGGCGAGGAGAAGAAACGCCGCCGTGACGAGCATGCCCCGCACGAGGAACGACTGCGGGTCGTTGAGAAGAAGCCACCCGAGCGCGGCAACCAGGCCAGCAAGAGCGACCATGAACAGTACCGGCCGTTCGGAGGGTTTCGAGGCGTCAACATTCGACCATCGCCCGCGACGCACCTGACGGAACATGAGCACTGCGATTGGGACAACGACAGCAATGACGACGAGGAGCACTGACTGGACGGCGTTGCCAGACGATTGGCGCATCGCAGGCACGGCAACCAGCAAGGCCACCATGACGAACGGGTGAGCGAGGATCGAGACCCACCGAGCAAGCTGCCTCATTGGAGAGATATCACTAAGGGTCGCCTAACGTCGGAATTCAGCGGCGGCCGAAGGCCGTCCGATGGAATGACTTGTTAACCTGTACGCTTGCCGCTACGCCTGTGAGCCTGCATGTAAGCACGGAGGAGCGCGT
>PLYG01000518.1 GCA_003153335.1 Betaproteobacteria bacterium
GAGGATGCAGCCGGACGTGCGATCCAGAGAATTGCTCCCCGAAGGGATGACGCGCTCGCGGCGTAAGCGCGCGAGCCAAGCAAAAAAAGGGCCGTGCTCGCATTGTTCTGAAAATGCCCGTGCCTGACCTTTTTCCTCTTTATTTTCCCTCTTTCCCCTGTCAAATTTGTAATCAGAAGGTTTGGGGCTCGGCTCCTACTGTCGGCGCCAGATAGCTTCAAGTTCCCCTGAGCCAATACCGCGTCCCGCGCCCCTGACCGGTGATTTCCAGAACGCCTTTTTCGGCCAGGTCTGCCAAGTCCCGCGTTGCGGTCGCTTTCGAGGCGCTGGTTATGTTGCCGTATTTTTCTGCGCTCATGCCGCCTCCGAATCCAGCCGGACCCGCGTCGAGGAGCTTCTGCACCACCTTCCTCTGGCGCTCGTTCATCGCAGGCGCCGCCTGCCAGAAAAGCCCCTTGTCTACCGCCGCCCGCATTATGGCGGCAGATTTATTGCAGGCCTGTTCAAACTGCCCGGCAAACCAGACGACCCAATCGGTGACATCCAGTCCGCCGCGCTGCGCCGCGTTAAGTTGGTCGTAGTATTGCGCGCGGCTTTCATGCAATTGGCGCGACAGGCTGAAAAGGCGCGAAGGCGCGTTCGTATCCTGCGCCAGCGCCATGTCGCAAAGCGCCCGGCCGATGCGGCCGTTGCNNCGTTGCCGTCTTCGAACGGGTGGATTGCCTCAAACCACAGATGCGCGATGGCCGCGCGCACGACGCCGTCGATGGCGATCTTGCCGCCACGCGCGCTGTCGCGGAACCACGCAAGGAAGCGCGTCATTTCCGCATGTACCCGCGCCGACGGCGGCGCGATGTAATGGACCTTCTCCTTGCCCGGCCGCCCGCTGACGATCTGCATCGGATCGGTGTGCGCGCGATACTTTCCCACCTCGATGCGCGCAAGCCCGGAACGCCCGCTCGGAAACAAGGCCGCCTGCCAGCTGCACAGACGCGCGTGCGTCAGCTTGCCGCTGAAATTGCGGATGGCATCGTCCATCACGTCCACCAAGCCATCCACACTGCGTGACGACGCACCCGGCCGCGCGATGCCGAGCTTGCGCATCACCGAAGAACGTACCGCTTCGAGGTTCAGCTTTTCCCCCTCGATGCCTGCGGTGGCCATCGCTTCCGCGACCCAGATGTCGTGGAGTATCTCGAGGTGGCGCTCCAAGCCGAGCGCATGTGCCAAGCCAAGGACGGTGCCTTGCGCAAGGCGGGCGCGACTGAGCGGCCAGGTCAGGGCTTCCTGACGGAACGCGAAGGCCGGCCAGCCGCGCTTGGCCCAGATGTGGGGGGGAACATCCATGAGCCGTATTTTACGCGTTTACGGCTCACATTTGTTGCATTATTGAGCCGTATTGTAGAATTTGCGGCCCAAGCCCTGTCCGTGGACGCTTGGGGAAAAATTGGCCGTGCTCGCATTGTTTCAAAAATGCCCGTGCGCGGCCCCTTTTCCCCCGCGTTTTGTGGGAGCACGGTGCTGGCCACGTCATATGGAAGCAATGACCCGGTTCCGCCCTTCGGCCTTCGCCTTGTAGAGCGCGGAGTCGGCAGCGCGCAGCAGCAGTGCCCCGGTTTCGCCGTGCGCGGGGAAGGCGGCGAGCCCGATCGAGACCGTGAGTTGCAGTGTCGCCCCGCCCGCGGAGATCCGGGCCTGCTCGATCCTGCGGCGTACTACCTCGGCGCGCTGGCGCAGCACCTCTTCCCCGGCCCCGGGAAGAATGACGACAAACTCCTCGCCCCCGGCGCGGCACGCGACATCTTCCTCGCGCACGCAATGGGACAGTTCTGCTGCAAACCCGCGAAGCGCGTCGTCGCCCGCGGCATGGCCCAGCGTGTCGTTGACCCGCTTGAAGTTGTCGATGTCGATCACCATGACGCCCACGAGCGAGCCGGTGCGGCGGGCGCGCAGAATCTCGCGGTGCAGGGCCTCCTCGAGCGGCCGGCGATTGTAGAGGCCCGTGAGGGGATCGCGCATCGCCTGCAGATTCAGGTCCAACTGCCACATGACCTGCCGCGCAAGAATGCGCAGAATCTCGGCCTGCCCCGGCCGGAGCTTCCGGGGAACGAAATCGAGCACGCACAGCGTGCCCAGGGCATGGCCCTGCGGCGTCACCAGCGGCATGCCCGCGTAGAACCGAATACGAGGTGAATCGACGACCAGCGGGTGCCCGGCGAAGCGCGGGTCCAGAAGCGCATCGGGCACCTCGAACAGCTCGCGCTGGCGGATGGCATGACCGCAGAAGAAATCGGGATACGGCACTTCCCGCGCGTCCAGTCCGTGAGCGGACTTGAAGAACAGCCGCTTCGTGTCGACAAGGCTGATCAGGGATGCCGGTGTCTCGCAGATTGTCGCCGCGAGGCTGGTGAGATCGTCGAACCGGCTTTCATGTCCGGTGTCGAGCACGCAGTAGCTGCGCAACGCCGCGAGGCGCGCGCTCTCCTGCGCGTCGAGCGACAAATGACGCTCTTCGACCACAAAGCTTGACTGAGCGTCCTCCATGTTGAAACCTAGTTTTAGAACCTCCCGGTGGGAATGAGAATCTACTCCACGTGAAGTGCGGAGTAAAGGCCAACAAACGCCCGCCTCTCTTATGCCGTAGGAATACTGATTATTTTGTCGTACATAAAGCCGCAATACCGAAACACCTCCCTGCGGCCCCCAAGCAACCAAACAGCGTCACGCGTTGAATACAGACGCACAATCAATTACGTCATCCTCACTTAAACCTGCTGCGGCAGCTATTTTTGTGCATTGGACATAGCGCAAATCTACATCGGATTGAACATGCGGCTTGTCAATAACTCGTTTCATTCTTCCGTCCATCCGTTAACCCAGACCTGCGCCAATTTCTCCGCCTCATGCTTGTTCGCGCCAAAATCCGAGCGCTTCCTGGGCCGGCCGGTCCGAGTAGCTGAAGAGCAGACATTCGCTATTCGCGCTTATTCGGTGCGGCTGCCACGAAGGAACCACAAAGACGTCGTGCGGCCCAAAGGCAAAGTCTGAATCGCCCATCTCAACCCTGCCACACCCCTCCACTACGTTGTACACCGCGCTATCGGTGCTGCAGTATTTTCTTCCGGTAAAGCCCCTGAGGAGCAACTGCATGAAGGCGGCCATGGTGGGAAACGGATGGCCGCCGTTTGCCGGATTGACGTAGCGGAGCTTGAAGCCGTGAGATGGATGCGGTTCGCCGTTTCGCGCGAGCCGCGCGAGCGCCTCGCGGGTACGCTCGTAGGGATAGCACAGCAGCGGCGACGCGTGGCCATTCGGCCGGTGGTCGACCGGCAGGAGTCCCGAGCCGTAGCGTACTGCGGGGTCGCCCTCGAGGCGCGAAAGCGGCTGGGTATCCTGCGGATAAACCTCGCGGAAATACGCGCCGAACAGATTGGCCAAAGGCACATCCAGGCCATCCAGCCATACCACCGGGTCGGGCCCCACGTTGCCGTGGTCGTGCCATGTCCACCCCGGCGTAGTCACGAAATCCCCGGGACGCATGCTAACGCGCTCGCCGTCCACCGTCGTATAGGCGCCTACGCCTTCAACGATGAAGCGCAGGGCGTTCGGCGAGTGACGGTGCGTTGGCGCGATTTCGCCCGGCAGTATGATTTGCAGGCCCGCAACGACCGTCGTAGTGATGCAATTCGTGCCGCGGAGCGCCGGGTTTTCCAGATGCAGTACGCGGCGTTCCGCTTCCTTCGTACTGATCAGCTCGGCCGCGCGCATGAGTTGAGGGCGCACAGCCTGCCAGCGCCAGATCGCGGGTACAGCCGCCGTTCCCGGCTTCAAGCGCACGACCCGCTCCCAGAGCGGACGCATGTTGAGCCCTGAAAGCTCGCTGGAAAAACGCACCCGTTCGGGATTCACGATGGCTGCAGGCATGGTCATCCACGATCAAGCTTGAGCACTGCCCGGGACAGCGCAGTGCCGTTGAAAACGCCGTTTATTGCGTACGACATAGGTTTCGCTTAGCGTGCCTTGCCCAAGACCGCGCTCCGCAGCGAATTCTGCACGGCCAGCAGCTCGGTAATGGATTTCGCCGCTTCACCTGGCGTTCCCGCAGCGGTCGCCACCCCAAGATCGGCGAAGAGTTGCCTGACCGACGCCGTGGCTTCGGCCTTGTTGATCGCCGCGTTGAGGTGCCCGACGATCTCCGGTGGCGTTCCGGCCGGAGCGAACATGAGAATGCCGGCATTGAACGCGAGATCAGGCAGGCAGTGTGCACCGGCGGCCGGTACACACGAAATAGTCTCGCGCTATACTAGCTATTAAGTTTTGCTTAATAGCACGGAGGGTTCGAGCGGTGGACAAGCTGCGCGCAATTCAGTATTTCAACCGCGCCGCCGAGACCGGAAGCTTCTCTGGTGCGGCGAGATTTTTCGATGTGAGCACGCCCGCGATCACCCAACTCGTCGGGGCGCTCGAACGTTCGCTCGGCGTGGCCCTTTTCCATCGCACGACGCAGGGAATTTCTCTCACGGCGGACGGCGCGCGCTATTACGAGATCGCGCGCAAGGTCGCAGCCGACTTGCACGATATCGAGCAACGCCTGGGCCCGCATGGGGTGAAGCTGCGTGGGACGCTCAGCGTCGGCATGAACTCCCACCTCGGGACGAATTGTGTGATGCCGCGGATCATGCGGTTCCTCGCGCGATACCCGGACATCGAACTGGTCTTCAAGCCAATAGTGACCATCTAGGAAATCGGCGAGAAAAACCTCGACCTGGCGGTACTGGTCGGGTGGCCGCCTGAGCGCGATCTTGTCGTGCGCCCGCTTGCGCAGACGCGGCTCGTCGTGTGCGCCCCCCCGGAATATTGGGCGCGCGAGGGCATGCCGCAGGAGCCCGAGGCGCTGCGCGAGCATCAATGCCTGATCCTGCGCAGCTCGGGAGGCACGCTGCTTGACCGCTGGACCTTCGACAAAAACGGCGAGCGGCGCACCATCGACATGAAAACTCACCTTTTCAGCGACGACCGCACTTGGCTCGCCGAGGCGGCTTGCGCCGGTGGCGGTGTAATCCGGATGGCCGACCTCAATCTCAATCGTTACTTGTCGTCCGGCCTGCTCGTTCCGGTGCTTACGGATTGGGAAGCCCTGGAAGCGCCGACGATCTTCGCCGCCTATACACCGAGCCAAAGGCGCTCGAAGCTCGTGCGGGTGTTCCTCGACTTCCTGGTCGAGGTCTTCGCCGAGATCGAGAGCGAACGTATACCACCGCCGGGAAGCGCGATGCCGCGCGTGCCGAAGCCCGACTGGTTCGGCCGCACCCACGGGCGGCATTCCGCGTATGACGCGCGCCGGCGAAAATCAGTCGGGTGAGCCGCCGCCGCGCACGTTCCCGGCCTTGCTGGATCTTGCGCTCCCGCTCCGTGACGATGTCGAGGAACGCACCGATCTCGAAGAAAAAAGTGGCCGTGCTCGCGTTGTTTTGAAAATGCCCGTGGCTCCTTTCCCCACGGTCAATGATTCTGCAACAGCCCCTTGCTGTTCTGCGCCTGTTTCGCCTTGATGGCGGCGAGGACTTTCTCTGCCGTTGCCGGTAACGAGGTGATGCGCACGCCCACGGCGTCGTGGATCGCATTGAGAATCGCGGCAGCGGTCGGCACCGAAGTCGGCTCCCCGACGCCTTTGGCGCCAAACGGACCGGTCGGATCGTAGCTGTCGACGATGTCCACCTCGATCTCCGGCATGTCGAGGCTCGTCGGCATGATGTAATTGGTCAGATTCGGATTGATCTGCCGGCCGGCGTCGTCGAACAGGATCTGCTCCTGCAGCGCGAAACCGATCCCCATCGAAATGCCGCCTTCGACCTGGCCCTCGACCAGCATCGGGTTGATGGGCGTGCCGCAGTCGTGCGCCGCGACGATGCGCAGCACTTCCACTTCGCCGGTTTCATCATCGACGTCGACTTCGGCAATCTGGGTCGCATAGACATACGTGCTGAAAGGCTTGCCTTGGCCCGTCTCCGGATCCATGGCGACGGTAGGCGGGTTCCACGACGCGCTGCCGATGGGCGGCTGACCCATCGCTACCTGGGCGCGGTGTGCGGCTTCGCTGATGGCGATGTTCCGCTGCGGATATTCCTTGACCTGGATCTTGTGGTCACGTGCTTCGAGCTGCTCCGGTTTCACGCCCAGGAGTGGCGCGGCCGCCTCGAATAAAATCCACTTGGCTTTTTCGGCCGCGAGCCGGACCGCGTTTCCCGTGACGTAAGTGGTACGGCTGGCGATGGCACCGGTATCCATCGGCGTCGCGTCCGTGTCGGCCGAGACGACATGCACGTCGTCGGTCGCGATGCCGAGTTCTTCCGCGGCGATCTGGCCGAGCACCGTCAGCGAACCCTGGCCGGTTTCTACGGTGCCGGTGAGCAGCGTGGCAGTGCCATCCTCGTTTACTTTGACCGTTGCCGCGCTCGGATTGGCCGAAACCGTGAAGCCGATCGGATACCACATGCAGGC
>PLYG01000348.1 GCA_003153335.1 Betaproteobacteria bacterium
CAGCACCGGCGATTCGACGACCGTGGCGAGATCGTTGTCCGTGATGACCATCGCCACTTCGATGACCCTGTCTGTCTCGGGACTGAGTCCGGTCATTTCCATATCGACCCAGATCAGTCGCGTGGGATCTTGAGCCATGCCGGTGTGCCATAATTAGAGATTATCATAGGCATATTGTCGCACACGTATCCACCCGACCCGCATGAACGCAACCACATTCACCGTTATTTTCCTGTTGCTCTACGCGCTCAATCTGGGCCTGAAGTTCTGGCTCGACGCGCGGCAGATGCAGCATGTGCGCGCCCATNNGGCGCAGTTCGCCGAGAAGATCAGCCTGGCCGCGCACCAGAAGGCCGCCGACTACACGATTGCCAAGACCAGACTCGGCTTGGCCGACGAAGTCGTCGGCGCGGCGCTGACACTGATCCTGACCCTGGGTGGCGGACTGGCATGGATCTACGGCGTTGCCTCCGGCCTCGCCGACCAGCCGTTACTGCGCGATCTCGCGCTGCTGGTCGGCTACGCACTGGTCGCCGGCCTGGTCAGCTTGCCCCTGTCTATCTACGGTACCTTCGGGATCGAAGCACGGTTCGGCTTCAACAAGATGACCTGGCCGTTGTGGCTGGCCGACATCGCGAAGGGCTTGGCTCTGGGCGCGTTGCTGGGGTTGCCGCTGGCCGCTTTGGTGTTATGGCTGATGCAGTCGGCGGGCGCGTTGTGGTGGCTCTACGCGTGGCTGGCCTGGTCGACTTTTCACNNGTCTATCCGACCCTGATCGCGCCGCTGTTCAACAAGTTCACGCCGCTCGAAGACGGCGCGGTGAAATACCGGATCGAGGCGCTGCTCGCCCGTTGCGGCTTTCAGTCGAAGGGGCTGTTCGTGATGGACGGGTCGAAGCGCTCCAGCCACGGCAACGCCTATTTCACCGGTTTCGGCGCCGCCAAGCGCATCGTCTTTTTCGACACGCTGCTGAAGTCGCTGGAGCCGGGAGAAGTCGAAGCCGTGCTCGCGCACGAGCTCGGACACTTCAAGCGCCGCCACATCGTCAAGCGCATCGTCTGGACCTTCGCAGCCAGCCTGCTGTTCCTGTGGATCCTGAGCGTGCTGATGACCCAGCCGTGGTTTTACGCGGGCCTGGGCGTGCCACTGGCGCCCGGCGCGCAATCGAATGGCCTGGCGCTGCTGCTGTTCGCGATCGTCGTCCCGCTGGTCACTTTTCCGCTCTCGCCCCTGTTCTCCGCGTACTCCCGCAAGCATGAGTTCGAGGCCGACGCGTATGCCGCAGCCCAAGCTTCCGCTGGCGATCTGGCCCATTCTCTGGTTAAAATGTACGAAGACAACGCGGCAACACTGACACCCGATCCGCTGCATTCGGCTTTTTACGACTCACATCCGCCCGCCGCAGTCCGTATTGCACGGCTGCAGGCAGCCGGCTAAAGGAGACGGAACATGACACGTTCGATACTCGCGCCACTCTGCGCCGCCGCGCTCGCCGCGGCTTTGGGCTCGGCGAACCTGCACGCGAGCCGCCTGGAAAAAGCGGAAACAACATCGTTTCGCGAAGGGCACGGCAAAATCTGCGTCGGGTGCCGTATCTATATCGAATCGACGCGCGGCGCGCCGATCCGCCTCGACCGGGGTCCGCACCCCGTGGCAGCCCAAGTACCGCTCAATGTTTGCTCCGATCCTGGCGTGTCGGCGTGGTTCCCGGAAGAAGGTGAACACCTGGCCGCATTCCTGAATTCGCAGTCGGCCGACTTCAAGTGACAACGTACTCCGCCGCAGCGCTGCGCACCCACGACTGCCGCCCCGGCCAGCCGAAACTGGCCGACGCAGCCATCGACGAAGCGCTGGCCACGTTGCCGGGCTGGAGCCGTATCGACAACGCGCTGCAGAAGACCTACCGGTTCCCCGACTATTACCGGACCATCGCCTTTGTCAACGCAGTGGCCTGGATCGCCAACCAGCAGGACCATCATCCCGATCTCGATGTTCGCTACAACCGCTGCGGCGTCACGTTCAGCACCCACGACGCCGGTGGCATTACGCTCAATGACCTGATCTGCGCCGCGCGGGTCGACGCGTTAGGAGCCGCGTGACTTTGCATGACGGTACCGGGCTAATCGTAGGTGCCCACCGCCGGCATTACGAAGTCGAATTGCCCGATGGCACCAACATGCTGTGCGCCGTCAAGGGTAGGCAGCTCACTCCCGCCTGCGGCGACGAGGTCGACATCACGCAAGGAGCAGACCGCGAGGGCGTCATCGTCGCCATCCGGCCCCGCCGCTCCGAGTTGTCGCGGGAAGACGCGTATCGCCAGAAGACCATTGCCGCGAATGTCTCGGTCGTGCTGGGCGTCGTCGCGGTCGAACCCACGTTCAATCCCGAGCTGATCGATCGCTGGACCGTCGCGTCGGAAGCCGCGGGTTGCCGCTTTGTCCTGGTGCTGAACAAAATGGATTTGTCCGGCGCCGACGCGGTGCGCGCCGGACTGGAACCCTACGCGGCGCTGGGCTACGCGCTGATTGCGCTGTCCGCCAAGCAAGGCATCGATCCGTTGCGCCCGCTGCTGGCCAACGAGCGCAGCGTGCTGGTCGGCCAATCGGGAATGGGCAAGTCGACCATCATCAATGCCGCGCTGGGTATGCTGCGCGCAAAGACCGGCGCGATCTCGGAGTCGCTCAATGCGGGACGCCACACGACGACCCATACGCGGTTGCATCGCCTCGGCCCCACGGCCTGGATCATCGATTCGCCGGGCATGAAGGAGTTCGGCGTTCATCAGCTCGCGCGCAGCGGACTGGAGCACGCGTTCGTGGAATTTCGTCCGTATCTCGGACAATGCAAATTCCGCGACTGCACGCACGACCATGAGCCCCAATGCGCAATCCGTGCGGCATGCAGCGAAGGCAAGATTGCCGCATCGCGCCTCGCGACGTATCATCGCCTGCGGCGCGAAATAAAAGGGTAGAAAGCAGGATAGGGCAATGGGACTGCCCTAAGGCGCAAACATGCAGGCGAGGTCAGGTTTGCGGGTGGGCAGCGTCAAATCGCATCACCATGTGCGCCTTGGCGAAGTATGCGGATCCGACCTTGATGGCCCGCTCCTCGACCCCGAAGGTCCCAAAGCCGGCCGATTCGTAGAGCTTGCGTGCCCGGTTGTTGGTCGCCGTGACGGTCAGATAGATTTGTTCCAGACCCGGAATGCCGCGCGCCCGATTGAGGCAGGCCGACAACAGCGCGCGGCCGATACCCTGCGACCCGGCTTCCGGCGCCACGTACATGCCGAACAACTGCGCCTTGTGCCGCTGCTTCATCCGGGTTTCGACGGCAAGACCCACCGAACCAATCATCTCCCCCGAATCGGCGAAGGCACCGAGCACGAAATCATGCGGCGACTCGTCGCCCGGGGTAATGCGCCTCTCGGCCCAGGCGAGCGGCTTCAGCGAATCTTCTTTGTAGCTCGACGTAAACGCATCGGGGTAGATGCGCAGCATGCGCAGCCGCAGCAAGTGGTACGGCAACGCATCGTCGCGTTCAAGCTGGCGGATTTGCATGGAGGGAAAGCCGGGTCGGTGGGGCGAAATTGTACCTACAACCGCGAGTTCCGGCGACTGGCATTCCCTGGTCCACCGGCTTGGCGCGCCGATTGTCCTTCAGCCGGCGCGCGGGCCGGACGCGGTTTTGGTTATGATGCGAAGTCTGCCCAATCCGATTTTTCTCCGAGGACCCTTCCATGCTCAAACTCTACTTCGCCCCCGGCGCCTGCTCCTTCGTTCCCCACGTTGCGCTTGAAGTCATCAAGGCCGCAACCGGCGCCGACTTCGAAACAACGCTGGTCAAGTTCCACAAGGGCGAGCACACAACGCCCGAGTACCTGGCGATGAATCCAAACGGACAGGTGCCGGTACTGCTGGTCGATGGCAAACCGCTGACCCAAATCGTCGCCATCTGCGAGTACCTGGACCGCAACTATCCGCAAGCGGCGTTGCTGCCCACCGACCCCTGGGCCCGGTCGCAGGCCCTCTCCATGCTGGCGTGGATGAACAACAGCGTCCACCCCACGTTCACGCACATCTTTCGCCCGGAGAAATTCGCGGCCGGAGATGCCGCAATGGCCGAGTTGAAGCGCTTCAACACTATCCAGTTCGCGCAGCATCTCGAGCGCATTCAGGGGCACATCACTCACGCCAACCCCTATCTGTTCGGCGACAAAATCTCATTTGCCGACATCTACACCGTCGTGTTCTGGCGCTGGGGCGGCATCGCGGGCATAGACCCGGACACACTGCCTGGTTACAAAGCCTACGTCGACAAGCTGGCGTTGCTGCCCGCGGTGGCCGCCGCCATCGAACGCGAGAGGATAGTGCTGCACATGTTCAAGAAGGCCTGACGCCGGTGAATGCCGCCCAAGACGTCCCGTGTCGGCAAAGATCAGTTGACGGGCCTAGCCTTTTTTGCCGCCTCTACAAAGAATTCATGGATTCCCTCCTTGCTCATCCGGCGGGCATCGGCGAGTTCATCGGCGCGGGTAGCGTAGAGCACCCGGTTGTCGGCAGACAGCACTACCGCGGCTGGGATGCCTTGCTTGATCGGATTGCCATACGCGGCCGCGATATCCAGATTACGGTCGAATCTGCCTACATCGATCTTGACGACCTTGAATTCGCGGGTCATCAGGTCGGCATTCGTTTCCGTTTTCAGCGCGGTATCGAGCGCACGGCAATCCGCGCACCAATTGGCGCCGAAGATCA
>PLYG01000424.1 GCA_003153335.1 Betaproteobacteria bacterium
CTGGGGCCGACGCGCCGTGCTGCTCCCGGGGCTCGCCGTCTTTTGTCTCGGCTCTTTGCTCTGCCTGCTCGCCACTCCGTATCCGCTGTTCCTGGCGGGCCGCGCGGTACAGGCAATCGGGATCAGCACGGCACTGCTGGTCGCACCCACGGTAATCGGCGACATCTATGCGCCCGCCGAGCGGGCGCAAGCAATGAGCGCATATCAAACGGTGACGTTTCTGGGACCGGTCTTCGGTCCGGTCATTG
Organism: Betaproteobacteria bacterium; assembly: GCA_003153335.1. Classification (GTDB taxonomy): domain Bacteria; phylum Pseudomonadota; class Gammaproteobacteria; order Burkholderiales; family Casimicrobiaceae; genus PALSA-1005. Next base: position 249 of record PLYG01000424.1, read on the forward strand.
GCGGACTCATCGCGGCCTATCTACGTTGGCAATGGGCGTTCGCCCTGCTCGTCGCGGCGGCCGTCGCAGTGTGGGCGTACAACCTCCGATTTCTCAAAGAAACCAAGCCGCACAGCGTCACGCCGGTGAAAATCACGGCGCAAACGTTTCACGGGGTGCTCGCGAATCGTTCGGCGCTCTCGATCGTGGTGATCGGCTTCAGTCAGTTAAAAGCGTGCAGTNNGTGCAGTCATCCCGGAACCGGCGACCGGCAACGTTGGCGATCTGTCGCCCCGGGACTCTTGGCGTAAGAAAGACATAGCGCCGCACCGGAATCCTGGCGAGTCCGCAAAGGCGCCGCGCCAATACGTGTCCGCTCAAAGGATGGGTTCGCGGGCTTTGTCACAAAAACAACGGCGTGACAACAATGCCGGCGAAGAAGAGAATTGCTCCGGCAAGAAAAAGGCCACGGCAGACCTTTGGGGTCAACTCGAGATTAGTCGCAGCATCAATAGGTTGGGTGAACGACAGCGGATTGAGGATCAGGCCGATGGAACAAAGGAGTGCACCCCCGATTTGCGCGCGGCTTGAGATGCTTGCGGCAGACGTGATGAGGAACGGTGAACTAAGCAAGAAAACGAAGATAAGAAACGCGCCGTACACGCGCTGGCTTCTCGATAACCTACTCCAAGCAAGCATGATGTTCTCTTTCGTTGGTTGAATTGCGCGCGACAAGTGGCCGGCAGGATTGCGACCGCATTTTCCGGGCAACCGGCGAAACGACAACGGCCAGCCTCAGCCACCATGAGCGCGACGAATATCCCGAATGCCTTCTCAGGCAGTACGGACCTAAAGTCCTTCAGCATGCTTGACACAATTTGCAGCCGCAGTTCCAGTCAATTCATTCTTGAAAAGACGAGATTTGATGCAAACGGCGCCGCCACCACCTTGTAATCGCACACGTTCTCGGGCAAGCGGTGAACAGTCTGCAACAATGATCTCCAGCACTGGGCCTGGATCGGACCGCGCTTCGACGCACGACTGCTTGAACATTACAGCCGGCAGAGGAGACACCATGTTCTCGTCGTCGCGCGAGTCGTCACCAAGTAGAGCGATCATGGCATGGTGATCGCAGCCGGGCTATCCCGCGAATACGGTACGGAGGATTTTCCCGATGCCGCTGCGGGAACAAAACGACGTGCGCGTGACGCCCATACGGCACTCGGTCAAGCGCGCGCGGCCTACCGGAACGCACAGGCGTGCAGAACGCAGCGACTAATTGGATCTTGGGATTTTACCCATTCCCATCAAACCAACAAGCACGCGATGCGCTCCTCATGCAGCGGACGAAAGCCGTGGCGTTCGTAAAAGCGCCACGCACCCATATTGTCGCGATGGCAACCGCAATCGATGCGCGACACGCCTTGCGTGCGCAGGAAGACTTTCAGCGCCTCGAGCATCGCGCCGCCTATACCGTGTCCGGTATGCGCGCGCTTGACCGACACGTCGTCGAGCTTGATCACCAGTCCGCCGCGCGAAGTGGAAATCGCATAACACGCGACACACGCCGCGATCACGTCGTCTCCACGCCGTGCCACATACACCAGCCCCAACTCGGGCCGCTCCAGAAAAAGACGCAGCGCCGCCATCGTGGCGCCGGGGCCCGCATCGCCGTACACGTCGCTCGAGGCCAGATAATGCGCATCGTCGGTCAGGAATTCGGTGAGCACCGCCAGCGCGCCGGGAAGCGAGGCTGCGGTCATCGCTTCGCAGACGAGTTCAGCGGCGACCGTGCTCATGCGATCAGCAACGCGGCCAGCGCCGCCCGGATCGTTTGGGGAATCGCCGTGGGCCGCTGCGTGGCTCGCTCGACGAACACGTGGACAAAGTGCCCGGTCGCGGCGGGCGCGTGCTGCCCTTGCTGGAAGAGGCCGATTTCATACCGCACCGACGAGCGGCCGAGTTTGGCCACGCGCAGGCCCGCATCGATGACATCGGGAAACGACAGCGGCGCGTGAAACTGGCAGAACGTCTCGATCGCCAGACCGATCACCGCGCCGACGTGCAGGTCCAGGCCGCCGCGGCGGATCAGGTACTCGTTGATCACGGTATCGAAGTACGAGTAGTAGACAACGTTGTTGACGTGGCCGTACACATCGTTGTCCATCCAGCGCGTCGGAATGGCGAGAAAGTGGCGATACCCGGCCCGCGCATTCGCTGCAGGCATTCCCATCTTCAATGCGCGCCGGCAAGCCGGTCGTCGAGCAACTCGATCCAGTGGCGGACCGGCAGGTCGGTGCCGCTTTGCAAGTGGGTGATGCAGCCGACGTTGGCCGATGCGATCACCGCCGGACCGCCCGCCTGCAATGCGGCCAGCTTGTTGGCTTTCAACCGCTGCGACAACTCCGGCTGCAGGATCGAGTAGGTTCCCGCCGATCCGCAACAAAGATGCGCATCGGCCACCGGCGCCAGCGTAAACCCAAGGTCGCGCAGAATCCGCTCGACCCCGCCTTTGAGCTTGAGGCCGTGTTGCAGCGTGCATGGCGAATGAAATGCCATGCGCACCGTGCCGACAGGAACGGGTTCGCTGGCGAGCAGCAATTTGGTGATGCGTTCCCACTCTGCCGTAATCACCTCCGACACGTCCTTCGCCAACGCCGACACCCGCGCGGCCTTATCCGCATACGCGGGATCGAGCCGCAGCAGATGTCCATAGTCCTTGACCATCACGCCGCAGCCAGACGCGGTGACGACGATCGCCTCCGCGCCGCGTTCGATATGCGGCCACCAGGCATCGATGTTGCGCTTCATTGCGGCAATCGCCGCCTCGTGCATGTCCATATGATGGCTCACCGCGCCGCAACACCCGGACTCGGGAACCGATACCAGGCCGACGTCCAGGCGCTCGAGCACGCGCGCCGCTGCCGCATCGATGCGCGGCAACAGCACCGGCTGCACACAACCCCTCAACACCAGCATCTTGCGCAGATGTGTTGCGGCCGGCCAGACCCCGGGCGCCACGCGCGGCGGGATGTTGCGCCGCAGACGGGCAGGCACCACGCTGCGCACCATCCGGCCCAGCGTCACCGCAAACGCGAACGGCGCGCCGCTGGTCAGCCCCCAATGCAGCACGCGGCGCTTGATGCGCTCGCCGAACGGGCGTCCCACCTTTTGTTCCACGATTTCGCGGCCAATGTCGACTAGCCGCCCGTACTGGACTCCCGAGGGGCACGTCGTCTCGCAGGAGCGGCAGGTCAGACAGCGATCGAGATGCAATTGCGTCTTGGCGGTCACCGCATTGCCTTCGAGCATTTGCTTGATCAGGTAGATGCGCCCGCGCGGACCGTCGAGTTCATCGCCCAGCAATTGATAGGTCGGGCAGGTCGCGGTGCAAAAGCCGCAATGCACGCACATGCGCAGGATGGATTCGGCCTCCTGCCCCTGCGGCGTGTCCTTGATCCAGTCGGCGAGATTGGTTTGCATGTCAGAATTCCGGGTACATGCGGCCGCGATTAAGAATGCCGGCGGGATCGAAGGTTGCTTTCAATCGCCGGTGGATGTCCAGCAGTGCGGGTTGCAAAGGCTGAAACACACCGGCGTGCCGCGATGCCGAACGGAACAGCGTCGCGTGCCCGCCGCTGTCCTGCGCCCATTCACGCACCGTCGCCGTCTCAAGGACCGACGCCACATTCAGCCAGCGCAACGCCCCACCCCACTCTATCATCTGGAAAGTCCCCAGGTCGGTGAACGGCGCGGTCGGCTTGACCGACAGCCGCCACAACTGGCTCGCCGTCGCGTAGAACGCCATCCGCTGTTCGCGCAGCGAGCGCCACCAGTTTCCACCGTCGGCGCCGGCCATCTCCTCGCCGCCGAGCTTGTCACGGGCGGCGCCGACCGCGGCCTCGGCGCCGGACAACCGGACGTACAGGCGCTCTTCGTGCCACGCCGATGCCGACAGCGGCAGCGGCTGCCCTGCCCATTCGTTGATTTTGCGCACCGCCTCCGGCGCCGGCATCTCGAACACGATCGTCGTCTCGGCCTTGGGTAGCGGCAGGCACTTGAGCGACACCTCCAGCAGCACGCCCAGCGTTCCCAGCGCGCCGGTCATCAGCCGCGACACATCAAATCCCGCGACGTTTTTCATCACCTTGCCGCCGAAGCGCAAGTTGTCGCCCTTGCCATCGATCACGCGCACGCCGAGCACAAAGTCGCGCACCGCACCGGCATACGGACGGCGCGGGCCGGAAAGCCCCGTGGCCACGCAACCGCCCAGGGTCGCTGCATCGCCGAATTGCGGCGGCTCGAACGCCAGCATCTGGCCGGCCTCCGTCATCGTGGCCTCGATTTCCGCCAGCCGCGTGCCGCCGCGCGCGGTGATGACCAATTCGGTCGGATCGTAGTCGACGATGCCGGCGTGCGCCGACACGTCGAACACCTCGCCCTCCAGCCGCTCGCCGTAAAAATCCTTGGTGCCGCCACCGCGTATGCGCAGCGGCACACCGGTCACCTGCGCTGCGCGTACGCGTTCCTGCCATTCCGGAATCAGTGTGTCTGCACTCATGAGCTTATCTTGTCCCGGTAGATGATGCGCGGTTCATCCGCTTCGATAACTTCGGTTTCTGCGTGCGCGGCCCGGTCCCACTCGCGCATGGTCGGATGCGCCAGCAGCGCCGCGAGATACTCGCCTGCCGCACCGTCCGGCAGCACGCCGTAAGTGCGAAAGCGAAATGCGACCGGGCCATAAAAGGCGTCGGCCGCGCAAAACGAACCGAACAAGAGTCCTCCGGCACCGCCGAATCGCTTCCTGGTCTCGGACCAGATGGTGCAGATCCGATCGATGTCGCGTTGCAAGCCCGTGGCCCAAGGCCGGACATCGACACGCTCCTTGATGCACATGGTCATTTCGCCGCGCACGGTGCGAAAGCCCGAGTGCATTTCCGCGCAAATCGAGCGCGCCCAGGCGCGGGCTCGGGGCTCGGCCGGCCACAGCCCGGAATGGCGCTCCGCCAGATATTCGGCAATCGACATCGTGTCCCAGACCACCGTTTCCGGATCAGTGCCGGTGTCGACCAGGCAAGGCACCAGACCACTAGGCGAAAACTCCTTGTAGACGCCGGCCTGGTCGTTGGCGCTCAGCGATACGACTTTTTCCGTGAACGGCGCTGCCGCCGCGCGAACCAGCAGCCAGCCGCGCAGCGACCAGCTCGAATAATTCTTGTTGCCGATGTAAATCGTGTAAGCCACGCCTGTCCCCCTCACCATTTTGTTATCAGAATCTCGGCAAATGCGCGAATGGATCCTGCCCGAAACGGATGCGCATCGCCCCGAATTCGGCGCAGCGATGGAGCGTCGGGATCGCCTTGTCCGGGTTCAGGAGTTCATGCGGGTCGAATGCCCGCCGCACGCCTTGAAACGCTTCGAGCTCGGTATCGTCGAACTGCATGCACATGCCCTTCAACTTTTCCGATCCGACGCCGTGTTCGCCGCTGACCGTGCCGCCCTCGGCGAGCACCAGCTTGAGGATGTCGGTCGCCAGCTCCTCGGCGCGCTCGGACTCGCCCGGCTGCGTCGAGTCGTAGTAGAGCACCGGATGGATGTTGCCATCGCCGGCATGAAACATTTGCGCGACGGGAATCCGATGCTGCGCGGCGAGTACGTCGATCTTGGCCATCACCCGCCCGAGGCTGTGGCGGGGGACGGTGGAATCGCAAATGTAGACATCGTTGGCCAGTTTCACCAGCGCGGGATACGCACCCTTCCTCGCCCACCACAGCTTGGCGCGCTGCTCCTCGTCGTCGGCCTCCCGGATATCGAATCCGTTGGACTGTACCATCAGCGCATTGACCTGCAGCGTCAGTTCCTCGACCTCTTCCGGCATCCCGTCGAGTTCGCACAGCAAGCCGGCGCCGGCGTCCAGGCGCAAGCCCAGCGGCATGAACGATTCCGCCGCAGCCATCGACGCCGTGTCCATCAATTCGAGCCCGGCGGGAATGATGCCCGCGCCGATGATCGCGCCCACCGCATTGCCCGCGTCCTGCGTGGTCGGAAAAAAGACCAGCAGTACGCGTATCGCAGGCGGCGAGGGCAGCAAGCGCACGCGCACTTCGGTCACGACGCCCAGCAACCCCTCGGAACCATTCAGTATCGAGATGACATCGAATCCCGGTTGGTCCAGGCTGCCTCCGCCCAGCGCAAGGATGTCGCCATCGGAGGTCACCACCCGCAAGCCGATCACGTTATGCACGGTCAGCCCGTATTTCAGGCAGTGCACGCCGCCGGAGTTTTCGGCGACGTTGCCGCCTATGCTCGAGGCAAGCTGGCTCGAAGGATCCGGCGCATAGAAGAGGCCGTGCTGGACGACCTTTTGCGAAATCGCCAGATTGGTGTGGCCCGGCTGCACGCGCGCCTGCCGTGCCGCTATGTCGACCTCGAGCAGGTCCTTCATTTTGGTCAGCGACAGCAGGAGGCCGTGCCGATGCGGCAGCGCGCCGCCCGAAAGTCCCGTCCCGGCGCCGCGCGGCACGATGGGAACCTGGAAATCCCGGCAGGCCCGGAGTACCGCCGCAACCTGCGCTTCATCTTCGGGCAGCGCGACGGCCAACGGCTTTTCGTGCAAATGAAACAGTCCGTCCGACTCGTACGTAACCGTATCTTCGGCATCGGTCAGCAGGCAGGACGGCGGCAGCGCTGCGCGCAACCGCGCGATGAACTCGGGATCGAGAAACGGCACGATGGCCGCCGACTTTTCTGCCCGTTCTACGATTGCAGCCATGTCCCCACCACCTTTTCGAGTCCGACCGGCCGATCGCGATAGCCGCATGCCCGATATACCGCCGCGTGATCGTCCGAAAACAGATAAATGTTCATCAAAATCGCGGCAGTTCGGGAAATTTTTCGTGGCCCGAATGCACGTGCATGCGTCCGAATTCGGCGCAGCGGCGCAGCGTCGGAACCCCCTTGCCCGGATTCAGCAGGCTTAGCGGATCGAACGCCGCCTTGATCCCGAGAAAACGCGTGAGTTCGGCGGCGCTGAACTGTAGGCACATCTGGTTGATCTTTTCGATACCCACGCCGTGCTCGCCGGTGATCGTGCCGCCCACTGCAATGCACAATTCAAGAATTCTGGCGGCAAAGGCTTCGGTCCGCTCGAGCTCCCCCGGAACATTGGCATCGAACAGAATCAGCGGATGCAGGTTGCCGTCTCCGGCATGAAACACATTCGCGCAGCGCAGGCCGAACTGCGCGGTCATCGCCTGGATGCTGCGCAGGACTTCCGGCAGCGCGCGGCGCGGAATGGTGCCGTCGATGCAATAGTAGTCGGGACTGATGCGGCCGACCGCAGGGAACGCGGCCTTGCGCCCAGCCCAGAAGAGCAGGCGTTCGGCTTCATTGACCGAGATTCGCACTTCGACCGCGCCTGCGAAATCCAGCACGGCCTTGATCCGCGCCATCTCCTCGGCAACTTCCTCGGGCGTGCCATCGGATTCGACCAGCAGGATCGCTTCGGCGTCGACGTTGTAGCCGGCGTGGACAAAATCCTCGACGGCGCGCGTCGCCGCCTTGTCCATGATTTCCATGCCGCCGGGAATGATGCCGGCGGCGATGATGCCGCCCACCGCGGCGCCGGCCTTGCCCAAGTCGTCGAATGCCGCCATCGCGCACTGCGCCGTCAGCGGCTTCGGCGTGAGCTTAACGGTGATTTCGGTGGCCACGCCGAGCAGCCCTTCGGACCCGATCATCAGCGCCAGCAGATCGTAGCCGGCCGCGTCCAGCGCGTCGGCGCCAACCTCGACCACTCTCCCGTCGATCAGCACGGTGCGCACCTTACGCACATTGTGCACGGTCAGACCGTACTTCAGGCAGTGCACACCGCCGGCATCNNCACCGCTTCGGAAATGGCGAGATTGCGCACGCCCGGTTGCACCAGCGCCGTCCGCGACGGCGGATCGATCATCAGCACGCGGTTGAGCCTGGCCATGGACAGCACGACCCCATTGGGGAGCGGCATCGCCCCGCCGGAGAGCCCCGTGCCCGCGCCGCGCGCCACCACCGGCACGCCGGCCGCGCTGCACAGGCGCATTGCGGCGATGGCCTCGGCTTCGTTCTCCGGCAGCAGCACAGCGCCTGGCTCCGCGCGATAGCACGACAGGCCGTCGCATTCATAGGGCTTGACGTCCTCTGCCCCGACCAGCAGCGACAAGTCCGGCAACTGCGCCTGGCATGCTGCGACCAGGTTGTCGAGACCGGCAGGCGCAGCAGAGGAAATCATCGAGGACATTCGAAGGATGCCGGAACGGGCGGGAAAGCATCAATGGTAAAACAAATTTGCCAGAGCGTCCGCATTCTGGCATCTTTCAGGTATCCCACGCCATGCTTGCCATTGAATTTCGCGATCCGGAGGTGATCGCCGGTCCCCATCCCGCATCGCACCCGCCGCGGGATCCGGTAGGTGAAGCCGCGTGGCCGCTCCCCGTCCATTTCCTGTTGTACTGACCTACAAGTCCATGCGATCTTCGGCCTATATCATCGGTGTAAGTTGCACCGCCTTCGGCAAGCTTCCGGCCAAGTCGTTCAAGGACCTCACCCGGGAAGCCTATGAAGCGGCCACGGCCGACGCGGGGCTCGAGAGTGGCGCGGCAATCGAGGCCGCGTGGTTTTCCAACTGTGGCATGCATACCTGGGGCCAGGCCAACATCCGCGGTCAGGTCTGCTTGTCGCCGCTGGTGCAATCCGGTCGGTTTCCCGAGCGCGTACCGCTGATCAATGTCGAAGGGGGCTGCGCATCTGGCTCGCTGGCGCTGCACGGCGCGTGGAAGGATGTGCTCTCCGGCCAGTCCGCATTGTCNNGCATTGTCGCTGGCGATCGGAGTAGAAAAGACCTTTCATCCGGATCAACCGGAAAAGGTCGCCGCGATGTTTGCCGAAGCCATCGACCGGATGGATCCCGGCGACTGGGAAGCGTATTACACCGCGGCAGGGGCCGCCGTGGGCAAACCCTTTGTCACCGGTCCGGGCCGCTCGCCCTACATGGACACCTATGCGATGCAGGCGTGCTGGCACATGCGCACGTTTGGCACCACGCAGGAGCAGATCGCGATCGCCGCCGCCAAGTCGCATAACATGGGCGCGAGCAATCCGCTGGCGCAATACCGGTTCCGCACAACCGTGGCCGACGTGCTTGCCGACAAGATGGTCAGTTATCCGCTGACGCGTGCCATGTGTTCGCCGATCGGCGATGGCGCCGCCGCCGCGCTGGTATGCAGCGAAGAATTTCTGCGCACCTTGCCCGCCGCCACGCAGCACCGCGCGGTCCGGATCGCCGCGCAGGCCTTGTCGGGCGGCAAGTATCGCCGGTTCGATGAGCCGGGCCTGTCGCGGATTGCGGCCGACCGCGCGTACCGGATGGCTGGCATAGTCCCGCACGCCATCGACCTCGCCGAGGTGCACGATGCGACCTCATTCTCCGAACTCTACCAGGCGGAAATGCTGCGCTTTTGCGAGAGCGGACAGGGCGGCGCGTTCGTCGCCTCGGGCGCGACCGCACTGGGCGGTGCCCTCCCGATGAATCTGTCCGGCGGACTGGTCTCCAAGGGCCATCCGATTGGAGCGACGGGACTATCAATGATTTTTGAGCTTACGCAGCAGTTGCGCGGCGAGGCAGGCGAGCGGCAGGTTCGAGGCGCACGCCGTGGCCTGGCCGAAAACGGCGGCGGCGTCATCGGCTTCGACGAAGCAGTGTGCGCGGTGACGATACTCGAAGGGAATGGGTAGGATGACTCATGGATCGAGGTAATAGTTGAAACATCACACGTCCGCGCCCCACATGGGCCGCGGCATTGCGCTGATCCTGGCCACGACGGCTTGCTTTGCCACCCTGGACACCCTCTCCAAACTGACCAACCGCCATCTCCCGGTCAACGAAATCATGTGGGGCCGCTACCTGTTCCATGGGGTGGCGTTGACGCTGCTGATGGGACCGAAGCTGAAATTCGACCTGGTGCGCACCGCCCACCCGGGAATGCAGATCCTGCGGGCCCTGATCCTGCTGGTATCGAGCACGCTGTTCGTGGCGGCGCTGGTGTATCTGCCGCTGGCCGAAGCGGCGGCACTGTCGTTCGTCTCGCCGCTGGTCCTCACTGCGCTGTCCGTGCCCTTGCTGGGCGACAAGGTGCGGCCTTCGCAGTGGATCGCGGTTGCGGTGGGCTTCGCCGGCGTGCTGGTGTTGATTCGCCCGGGCGGCAAGTTGTTCGACATCGCCACGCTGTTGCCCATGGGCTGCGCAGTGACCTACGCGCTGTTCCAGATCATCACCCGCAAGTACGCCGGCCGCGACTCCGCCTACACCACGCATTTCTGGACCGCGCTGGTGTGCACCATCCTCGCGAGTTGCACGTTACCGTTTTTCTGGAAGACGCCCGACCTGTGGGGCTGGCTGGCGCTGATCGCGATGGGCCTCGTCGGCGGCGGCGGGCATTACCTGCTGATTCGCGCCTACGAAAACGCGCCGCCCTCGACGCTGGCGCCGTTTTCCTACGCGCAACTGGTCTGGGCCACCTGCCTGTCGTGGCTGGTCTTCGATCACATCCCCGATGCCGGTTCCCTGTTTGGCATGGCGATCATAGTCAGCGCCGGCTTGTTTGCGGTATGGACGCAGCGCAGGAAGATGCGCGCGAACGAGCAAGGCATCGCGACGGATTGACGAAGCTTGGTGAGTCAGCCGGGACTCTCCCGCTCCCTCAACCTGTGCGCAGAGCGAGGGGCGGAAGCACTTCGCTCAAGGCAAATCGAACAACAGAACTTCCGCGTCCTGCGCCTGATCCAGCGTTATCGTTCCTGATTCGTCGATTTTCATGCCGTCGCCGGTGGTAAGCCTGGTGCCGTCTACCGCGACCTGCCCGCGCGCCACGTGCACATAGACACGTCGCCCTTGCGCCAGCTGCTGCTCGACCCGGTCCGTGCCATCGAGAATTACCGCGTACACATAGGCATCCTGATGGATCAGTACCGAACCCTCACGTCCGTCCGACGACGCGATCAGGCGCAGATGGCCATTTTTGGACGCGACGTCAAAATATTTTTCCTCATAGCTCGGCGCTATGCCCTGTACATCAGGCATGATCCAGATCTGCAGAAAATGCACGGGCTCGACGGGCGAATGGTTGAACTCGCTGTGGCTGACCCCGCGGCCGGCGCTCATCCGCTGCACATCGCCGTAGTGCAGCACCGAGCCGGTGCCCAGGCTGTCCTTGTGCTCCAGCGCGCCGCTTAACACGTACGTGACAATTTCCATGTCGCGGTGACTGTGGGTGCCGAAGCCTTTGCCTGGTGCAACGCGATCTTCGTTGATCACCCGCAACGGACCGAAGCCCATTTGCTGCGGATCATGGTAATCCGCGAAGGAAAAGGTGTGGGCCGAACGCAACCAGCCATGGTCCGCCTGGCCGCGCTCCGCACTCTTGCGAACTTCCGTCATGACGTTCTCCTTCAATTAACTTTACCGGCGCCGAGAAAGTCCCGAATCAGTTCGTTCAGCCGTTCCGGCTGTTCGTGCATCACCCAGTGCGAGGCCTCGGCCAGGCGCTCGACGCGCAGATCGGGCACGCACTCTTCCATCCCATCCAGAATGCAGGGCAACAGCGCCTGGTCGCGCATGCCCCAGACCACCATGGTGGGCACGCGCACCATGAAGTCGGCGGGATCGAGCTGCAGCGCTCCGGCCCCCGGATCATCGCCAAGCGGCGGATACAGCGGCGAGGCGCGATAGTAGTTGAGGCTCCCCGTGAGCGCGCCGGGTTGTGACCACGCCTCGATATAAGCGGCGCGGTCGGTCGGGTCCGACTGCCCGCGGTCCCATCCATCCAGCGTCATCTTTTGCAGGCGCGCGAAGTTGTTTTCCGAGAGCACCCGCTCGGCCTTGTCGCTGCGCAGCAGGTTCATGTACTGGCTGGCGTCCTGCTGCGCCTTGTTATGCGTGAGCTCGCGCGCAAACGGCACCGGATGCGGCGAGTTGATGATCACGAGCTTGTGCAGGGTCTGCGGGTGCGCCATGGCGTAGCCCCAGGCCACGGCCCCGCCCCAGTCGTGCGCGACCAGCACAAACTTCTCCGCGCCGAACTGCGCCGCAAGCTGCCGGATATCCTCGACCAGGATGCGCGCCTTGTACTGCTTCACCTCAGCCGGCCGGTCCGACAGGTTGTAGCCGCGCAGATCGGGCGCGACCGCCCTATGGTCGCGCCCGAATTCCTCGATCTGATTTTTCCAGCAGTACCAGAACTCGGGAAAGCCATGCAGGAACAGGATCAACGGGCCGGTGCCGGCCTGCGCGTAGTGCAGGCGCACGCCGTTCACGTGGGCGTAGTCGTGGTGAATCAGGGGCATGATCTGCTTCAAATCGGCACTCAATCGGCGGACAGTAGCACGTCTTAGCCGCGGTCTTCAACGGCGGCCCCTGCGGCGCCTTCATAGCACCGCGTCTCGCGGGTAAGTCGCGATCAACTACGGCCTGCCTTGCGGGCGAGTGGACACAGGATTTCCCGGTCGTTATGATGTTCATTGAGGTTGAATCCGCGTGAAAGAGCTGTGCATCACGCCGGGCATTTTTTGGGAGTCGTCATGTCGGACAAAGCATTAACGTATCGCGGGGCGGTCTATCCATGGCATTGCGATCACATGGGCCACATGAACGTCATGTGGTATGTCGGCAAATTCGATGAAGCCACCTGGCACTTCTTCCATACTCTCGGTCTCACGCCATCATTGCTGAAAGCGTCGAACCGGGGCATGGCAGCCGTCGAACAGAATATTCGTTACAAGCAGGAGCTGCATGCGGGCGACGTCATTTCCATTTACACGGACGCGCTGGAAGTCAAAGACAAGAGCATTCGCTTCGCGCACGAAATGCGGAACGACGACACCGGTGCGGTCGCCGCGACGACCATTCTGGTGGCGGTGCATCTCGACACGATCGCGCGAAAGTCCTGTCCGCTGCCGGCCGCCATCCGGCGCAAGGCGGAGGCCATGCTGTGCACCGATCCGTCGAAATGGGCGTGACCCGAACTACCGATGCCTGCCTCCAAGCTACACGTCGGCCTGATTTCCGACACCCATAGCCTCCTGCGCCCGGAGGCGATCGCCGCGTTGCGCGGCAGCGACTACATCATTCACGCCGGCGATATTTGCGACCTGGAGATTCTCTCGGCCCTGGAAGAAATCGCGCCGGTGACCGCTGTTCGCGGCAACAACGACCGGGGCGCATGGACAGCGTCGATTCGGGAAACGGAAGTGCTTCAGCTGGGCGAGACATTCCTCTACGTCATTCACGACCTCGCGGAAATGGAAGTGGACCCGCGCGCCGCCGGCTTTCACGTGGTGATTTCCGGGCATTCGCATCGCCCCCGGTCAGCATTGCGTGACGGGGTCCTGTTCGTCAACCCCGGCAGCGC